>DFFY01000051.1:15748-16063 GCA_002371115.1 Bacteroidales bacterium UBA3764 | reverse complement strand
CCCTCAAGAGCGAGCGCGTACACACCGTCATCCAGCTCCTGAAGGCCTACGCCATGTTCACCAAGGACGTGGACTACGTGATTGTGGATGGTAAGGTGAAGATTGTGGACGAGAGCACCGGCCGTATCATGGAAGGCCGCCGCTGGAGCGACGGTCTGCACCAGGCCGTGGAGGCCAAGGAAAACGTGAAGGTGGAAGCCGCCACGCAAACCTTCGCCACCGTTACCTTGCAGAACTACTTCCGCATGTACCACAAACTGGCCGGCATGACCGGTACGGCGGAAACGGAGGCAGGTGAGTTCTGGGACATCTACA
>DFFY01000051.1:3388-15693 GCA_002371115.1 Bacteroidales bacterium UBA3764 | reverse complement strand
TTCTGGGACATCTACAAGCTGGACGTTGTGGTTATCCCCACCAACCGCCCCGTCATCCGTGACGACCAGAACGACATCATCTACAAGACCAAGAAAGGCAAGTTCAATGCGGTGATCGACAAGGTGGTGGAACTCTCCAATGCCGGACGTCCGGTGCTGGTGGGTACCACGGACGTGGAAACCTCGGAACTGCTGGCCCGCATGATGCGGATGCGCGGCATTACGGCCAATGTGCTCAATGCCAAGGAGCACGCCCGCGAGGCGGAGATTGTGGCGCAGGCCGGTCACAAGGGCCGTGTAACCATCGCCACCAACATGGCCGGCCGTGGTACGGATATCAAGCTCACCCAGGAGGTGAAGGATGCGGGCGGTCTGGCCATCATCGGCACCACCCGCCACGACAGCCGCCGTGTGGACCGTCAGCTGCGTGGCCGTGCCGGCCGTCAGGGAGACCCGGGCAGTTCCTGTTTTTACATCTCCCTGGAAGACGACCTCATGCGCAAGTTCGGTTCCGAGCGCATTGCCGCCGTGGTGGACCGTCTGGGTATGCAGGAGGACGAGGCCCTGGTGAGCGGCATGCTGTCCAACGCCATTGAGAATGCGCAGCGCAAGGTGGAGGAGAACCATTTTGGCTGGCGCAAACGCACCCTGGAGTACGACGACGTCATGAATTATCAGCGCGAGGCCGTGTATGCCCGCCGCCGCAACGCCCTCTCCGGCGAGCGCATCGAGATTGACGTACAGAACATGATGCAGGACACCGCCACCATCCTGGCCCAGCAGAGCGAGGGCATGAGCTACGCGGAGTTCGAGGAATTCATCATCGCCAAGCTCTCTATCGACCTGGGCTTCGACGAGGCCTTCTACGCCAACGCCAAGCCGGAACAGATTGCCGAAAAGCTGGCGGAGCACATGAAAGAGGTGTACGACCGCCGCATGAACACCATGATTGAGAAGGTGAATCCCGTCATCAAGACCGTGTTCGAGAAGCAGGGGAGCATGTACGAGAATATCGCCATTCCCATCACCAACGGCAAGCGTCAGCTCACCCTGTCCGTAAACCTGAAGAAGGCGTACGAGACCGAGAGCCGGGAAATTGTGAGGGCCCTCACCCGCAGCATCATCCTGTACTATATTGACGATTACTGGAAGCAGCACCTGCGCGACATGGACGACCTCCGTCAGAGCGTGCAGAACGCCGCTTACGAGCAGAAAGACCCGCTGGTGGTGTACAAGCTGGAAAGTTACAACCTGTTCACGGAGATGCTGGAGAAACTGAACGAGGAAGTGCTTACGTTCCTGCTCCGCGCCTTTATCCCGCTCAGGGACGCCGCGGAGGCCCGCGAGGCCCGTCCGGCCGCCCAGCCTAACCGCAACATGCAGCAGATGCGCACCAATAACCCTTCGCAACTCTCCACCAACGGCGAGCAAAAGAGCCGGATGCCGGTGCGGGTGGACAAACACGTGGGCCGCAACGACCCCTGTCCCTGCGGCAGCGGTCTCAAATACAAGAACTGTCATGGAAAGGGCCTCGTTTAGAGGCTCTTTTTTTTTGGAGCTGTTGATAACTGCTGTTGAAAACTTTTTCGTGAAAATTTTTGCGGAAGGGTTGTTTTAAAAAATTTTATTATCTACCTTTGTCCGGTCATAATAGGCCTGAGGGGTAAGAAAACATTACACAAAACCTATTATTATATGACAAACAAACAGCAAGGTATCTACGACGCCCGTTCCCTTGGAATGGGCAAGATGCTTACCCTCGGTCTCCAGCACATGTTCGCCATGTTCGGAGCCACGGTCCTGGTTCCTGTAATCACAGGTCTTTCGATGAGTGCCACTCTCCTTTTTGCGGGTTTGGGCACTTTAATTTTTCACCTTCTCACCAAAATGCGGGTACCGGCCTTCCTGGGGTCTTCCTTCGCTTTCCTCGGTGGCTACGCAGCCGTTGTCGCCTTGGGAGAACAGCAAGGACTCACTGCCTCGGAATCCCTTCCTTATGCCTGCATCGGAGTTTTCTCGGCAGGCATTCTTTATTTCGTGCTGGCCGGGTTCATCGCTGCGTTTGGCGCCCGGAAGGTGATGCGCTTTTTCCCGCCCATCGTCACGGGACCCATCATCATTGCGATTGGCCTGACGCTGAGCGGAAGCGCCATCCAAAGCTGCAACAGCAACTGGTGGATTGCCCTGCTGGCCATTGTGATAATCATTGTATGCAACATCTGGGGCAAGCGCATGATCAAGATCATCCCCATCCTCCTGGGCGTGCTGGGTTCCTATATTGTAGCGGCCTGTTTTGGCCTGTGCGACTTTACTGCAGTGAAGGATGCCGCCTGGGTGGGCGTTCCGTTCCGCTGGGAAAACACCGCCTTCCATGTGTTCGCCAATCCCAACTGGGGGCTTGTGGTGAGTGCCATCATTGCCATTGTCCCTATCTCGCTGGCTACCATGATGGAACACATCGGCGACATGTGCGCCATTTCTTCTACGGTGGGCGAGAACTATCTGGAGGACCCCGGCCTGCACCGTACCCTGATGGGCGACGGCCTGGCTACCATGCTGGCCTCCCTGTTCGGTGCTCCGGCCAATACTACGTACGGTGAGAACACCGGCGTGCTCAACCTCACCAAGGTATATGACCCGCGCGTGATCCGCATTGCGGCGGTGTTTGCCATCATCCTGAGTTTCTGCCCCAAATTCAGCGCCCTGATTGCCTGCATGCCCGCTTCCACCATCGGCGGCGTGTCACTGGTACTGTACGGTATGATCAGTGCCGTAGGTGTGCGCAATGTGGTGGAGAACCAGGTGGACTTCACCAAGAGCCGCAACGTGATTGTGATGGCGCTCATCCTGGTGCTGGCCATCGGCATCAAATACGGCGCCGGCGACGCCATCAACCTGGGCTTCACCTCGCTGAGCGGCCTGGCCGTGGCGGCCCTGGTGGGCGTTGTCCTGAATGCCATCCTGCCGGGCAAAGACTATGAGTTCGGTGCCAATCCCAACGCGGACAAGGCCGTTAACTTTGAAATCAATCCTTCCCTGCGCAAATAACCCTACTATATTATTAACATAAACTACGTTTTATGAAAAAAGCTATTCTTACCTTGGGCGTTGCTTTTGCAGCCCTCTCTGTGGCCAAGGCCCAGACCAACATTCAGGTGTTCTACGATTTCGCACAGGATCGTCAGCACGTCACCACCACCATCGAAGGTTTCTACGGAGACAAATGGGGTAATACCTTCTTCTTCGTGGACCACGACTTCAACAACCGTTTAGCCAACGGCAAGATTATTTCTCCGAATGGAACGTACATGGAGATTGCCCGTTGCCTGAACTTCTGGCAGAATACCAAGCTGGGTGGCCTGAGCGCCCATGTGGAGTACAATGGCGGTATTTACAATGAGTATCCCATCAACCACGCCGTCCTGGCCGGTCTGGACTACTTCTTCCACAGCAAGGATTATAAGAATACGCTGAACGTGAAGGTCCTTTACAAGTGGATTGACTACGCCGGCGCTGTTGACATGCAAGGTAATAAAATCAAGAGCCAGGTTCCTATGCAGTTCACCCTGGTCTGGGGCATGCAGGACCTCTTCGGCCTCAAGGGACTCCGCTTCAGCGGTTTTGCCGATTTCTGGTGGGAGAACCATACCGTTTGCCCTTGGCTCAACGACAAGGCGGCCGGTTATCGTGACTGGACCAAGGCCGAAACTTCCCAGATTGTCTTCATCTCCGAGCCGCAGCTCTGGTATAATGTGGGCCAGTGGTTCGGCGTTCCCAATCTGAATGTGGGCGGCGAAGTGGAGCTGAGCGTGGACTTTGGTACGCTCAAGGGTTTCCGTGCCCGTCCCTGCCTGGGTGCCAAATGGGTTTTCTAATATAGGAGGAACGTCCCATGAAACCTGCTTTTGAAAAACTCTTCGGCTTTGACAGCGCGAAGCATTCTGTCCGTACCGAAATCCTGGCCGGTATCACCACCTTCCTCACCATGGCCTATATCCTGGCCGTGAACCCTGCTATCTTCAGCGCCCTGGACGGCATGCCCGGCGGCGCCGTCTTTACCGCCACCGCCCTGGCCGCCATCATCGGTACCCTGGTGATGGCCCTGTATGCCAAGAAACCGTTTGCCCTGGCCCCGGGTATGGGCCTGAACGCCTTCTTCGTGTACACCGTCTGCCTGGGCATGGGTTACACCTGGCAGTTCGCCCTCACGGCCGTGCTCATTGAAGGTATCCTTTTCATCATCCTGACGCTCACCAAGGTGCGCACCTGGCTTATCAACGCCATCCCGGGTACCTTGAAAAAAGCCATCGGCGCCGGTATCGGCCTGTTCATCGCTTTTATCGGCCTGCAGAATGCCGGTATTGTGGTGAATAACGACGCTACGCTGGTTTCTCTGGGACACATCACCGAGGGGAAGGCCCTGCTGGGCCTCATCGGTCTGTTCATTACGGCCGGCCTGGTGATGGCCAAGGTCCGCGGCGGCATGCTGTGGGGCATCCTGGCCACCACGCTGCTGGGCCTGGTAATCAAGGACCCGGCAACGGGGGAGGCCATTACCAAGCTCAATGGCATCGTTGACCTTCCGGACAGCGTGAAGCCCATCGCTTTCCAGTTCGAGTGGCACAATATCTTCACCCTGGATATGCTGGTGATTGTTTTTACCTTCCTGTTCATTGACATGTTCGACACCATGGGCACCATCATCGGCGTACACCAGGGTGCCGGTCTGGTTCCGGAAGGCAACCGCAGGGACGACATCCCCGGCATGGAGCAGATGTTCCTGGCCGACTCCATCGGCACGGTAGCCGGCGCCTGCCTGGGCACTTCCACCACCACCACTTACGTGGAAAGCGCTTCCGGCGTGGGTGAGGGCGGCCGCACCGGTCTCACTGCCTTCTCCACGGCCTGCTGCTTCGCCCTGGCCCTGTTCTTCAGCCCGCTGTTCCTGGCAATTCCCGGTGCAGCCACTGCTCCGGCCCTCATCATTGTGGGCGTGATGATGATGCATTCCGTTTCCCGCATCCACTGGGACGACTATTGCAAGGCCATTCCGGCCTTCATCACCCTTATCATGATGCCCCTGGCCTACAGCATCTCCGACGGTATCCTCCTGGGCGTGATTTCCTATGTGCTTTGCCACGCCGTGGCCGGTCGTTTCAAGGATATCTCCGTCACCATGTGGATTCTGGCCGCGTTGTTTATCTGCAAGTACATCTTCATATAATTGCAGTTGCGAAAAAAAAATTGGGCCGACGGATTTGCGTCGGCCTTTTTTTGTTCGTACCTTTGATACAAATTACAAGAACCATGAAAAAGCTTTTGAGTATCCTTTCCGCTGTAGTGCTGCTCAGCTCCTGCGGCGTTGTATCCAACCTGAACCAGAACCGTCTGCTGCAGGGCGGCGTATATGTTGCACAGGCGCTCACCCTGAGCGATTCTCAGGTGGAAGCGTATGTGTCCCAGTACATTGCGCAGTTAGATGCTCAGAGCACGGTGCTGCCGGAATCCAGTCCTTATACCAAGCGTCTGCGCAAGCTCACGCAAAACCTGGACGGCGTGAATGAGCGTCCGCTCAATTTCAAGGTGTATCAGCAGAATGAAGTCAATGCCTTTGCCTGTGCAGACGGCAGCGTGCGCGTATATACGGGCATCATGGATGCCATGACGGACGATGAACTCCTGGGTGTCCTGGGCCACGAAATGGGCCATGTGGCCCTGCATCACACGCGCAAGCAGATGCAAAAGTCCATGCTCACTTCCGCAGCGCTGCAGGGATTGGCTTCTACGGGAGACAAGATGGCGGCCCTGACGGATTCGCAGTTCGGCGCGCTGGGAGAGGTCATCCTGAACGCCAAGTTCTCCCGTGACATGGAAACCGAGGCCGACGACTACGGCTACAATTACCTGTGCCAGGCAGGGAAGAACCCCTGGGCCATGGTACAGTCTTTCGAGAAACTCCAGCAGCTCTCCGGCAACAGCCAGGGCGGTCCTGTGAGCAATCTTTTTTCCTCCCATCCGGAAACTGGCAAGCGCATCGAGCACCTTACGCAGCGCTGCCTCCAGGACGGTTACAAGCGTCCTTAGTCAAACGTAGTACGTTCCACCGGAAGGGAGAAGGCAATGCCCTGACCTTCCTTGGAAAGACCGCTGTTCTTGAAGATAGCGGTCATGACGGCGTCTTTGATATCTTCCGTTACCAAAATAAGGATGACTTCCTTGTCCGGTTGGATGCTGATGTTGAAGAACTCTTCCGCTTCCGGGTTGGCGGAGCCGCGGCCGCGGATGATGGAACCGCCGCGGGCACCGGCCGCACGGGCCGCTTCCATGACGTTTTGGGAGAAGCCTGCATTCACAATGCAGACGAGGAGTTGAAATTTTGCCATATCTCTATTGCTCTTCTTTTACACTTTTTTCGTTCGCTAAAAAACCGTAGGCCAGCGCACCAATGGTGCTGGTGAGCCGGACGGTAAAGGCCACGCCTTTGTAGTCTCCGCCTTTGTTGAAAGTATCCTTCAACTGCTCGATGAGCGATGCGGCTTCGTCGGCCCGTACCACGGACAGGATGAGCGTTTTGGGTCGGTCGGCCGACAATCCCAGGTAATTCAGGATAAGGTGTGTGGTGCCTTTGGCCGCCACGGTGAACTGCAGGTTGGCCTGGTGCGACTGGATGATGCTGGAATAATAGGCCAGTTTGCTATTATGGACAATGGCCAGAAGCATTTCCAGTTTCACGGGGGCGATATTTCTTGTCTGTTCCATAAACTACTCAAAGTAAATGATTTGATCGTCGGCCGCCGCCAGGATGCGACGCATGGCCAGTTTCTTGCGACGGCGCGCGGCCAGAACGGCCTTGAAGCCCAGGCTCTGAATGGTGATGAGCGGAGTCATGGCCACCATGGCCACTACCCCGAAAGCGAAATCCAACACCCCTTCGGTGCCCTGCAAGGTAACGCAGGCCCCTACCACCATGGGCAGGATGAAGCTGGATGTGAGGGGACCGCTGGCAACGCCGCCGGAGTCAAAGGCGATGGCGGTATAAAGCTTGGGAACGAAGAAGGACAGGCCCAGCGACAGCAGGTATCCGGGAACCAGGTAATACAGCACGGAAAATCCGTAGTAAACGCGGATGACGGACAGGCCGATGGAAATGCCCACACCCACGGACAGGGCCGTCATCATCTGCATGCGGGTGACCTCCCCGCCGGTAATGTCGTTTACCTGTGCGTTGAGTACGTGTACGGCCGGTTCCGCCAGTACTACAACCATGCCGATGATGAAGGCGAAGCCAATGAGCACACCGGCATGATGCCCGGCCAGGTGGGAACCAATCTTGAAGCCGATGGGCATGAAAGACATTTCCACTGCCGCCAGGAACAGCACTAACCCCAGGAAGGTGTAGAGGATGCCGAACAGGATCTGGCCGATTTTGGTGACCGGCAGTTTGAGGACGGTGAACTGCAGCACGAAGAAGAATCCCACGATGAGGACCAGCGATTTGCCCACCTCCCACATGGTGTGCTGGAGGTGCTCTTGTAGGCCGCCTTCCAGCACTGTGGCCATGGAATAATCAGGGACGGTATAGTCCAGGTTCCCTTTTGACAGCATGGACAGGGCCAGCACGGCAATGATGGGCCCCAGTGAGCACAGGGCGATGAGTCCGAAGCTGTTTTCGCTGGCGTTTCGTCCGCCTACGGTGAGGGCGATGCCCACGCCCAGGGCCATGATGAACGGCACGGTGATGGGACCGGTGGTTACGCCGCCGGAGTCGAACGACATGGCCAACAGCGAGGCGTTCCCGCGTTCAATCAGAAGGGCCGCCAGGCTGAACAGCAGCATGTACCCGAACAGGAGAATGGCGGTAAGGTCATGGTGGAATACAATTTTGAGCACGCCCATCAGCAGCATGAGGCCTACACCGATGCCCACCGTCCAGATGAGTGTGGTGCCGTTGATGACGGCGGACACCTGCCCGGCAAGTACCGACAGGTCCGGTTCCGCAATGGTGATAAGGAGGCCCATCACAAAGCTGACGCCCACGAGGACCCCCAGTTTCCTGGACTTGGTGAGGCCCTCGCCGATGTACTGGCCCATGGGCGTCATGGCCATGTCCGCCCCCAGATTAAACAGGCCGATGCCGAAAATCAGGAAAAAGGCAGATACCAGGAATATCCACATTTCCTTGGTGGTGATATCTACCCAGGGTGTGATGGAGAGGACAAAAACCAGCAGGATGACAGGGACGACGGAGACCAGTGCTTCCTTCAGTTTTCCCAGCAATGCCCATTTTAAGTCCTTAACAAGATCTTCTCTTTCTTTCATAGTACAAAAATAGGGATTTTCCCCGATTTTTCCTTATGTTTGTAACTCAAATCTGGATTATGTACGACATTGCAATTCTTGGCGGCGGCCCTGCCGGATACGTGGCTGCCGGGAAAGCCGGAGAAGCCGGTCTTTCGGTGCTTTTGATAGAGAAGAACGAGCTGGGCGGCGTATGCCTGAACGAGGGCTGCATCCCCACCAAAACCCTGTTGTACAGCGCCAAGGTGCTGGATACGGCCCGCCATGCGGAGCGTTACGGGGTAACGGTGCCGGAGGCCGGTATCGACTTTGGCGCCATCTTCAAGCGGAAGACCAAGGTGGTGAAAAAGCTGGTGGGCGGTATCAAAGTGCAAATGCGTAGTGCGGGCGTGGAGGTGGTGAGCGGCGAAGGCGTCATTACCGGACGCGTGGCCGAAGGCTTCACGTTGCGCTGCAACGAGGCGTCCTATGAGGCGCGTAACGTCTTGATTTGCACCGGATCGGAGGCAGTTGTCCCGCCCATCCCCGGGCTCCGGGAGGGCTTGGGGGGCGCGGTGGTCACCAACCGGGAAATCCTCTCGCTCACGGAACAGCCATCCTCGTTGGTAGTGATTGGCGGCGGCGTCATTGGGATGGAGTTCGCCAGTTTCTTTAACTCCATTGGCACGCAAGTGACTGTCATTGAGATGCTTCCCAAGATTCTGGGGCCCATGGACGCGCAGCTGAGCGCCCTGCTGCAGGCCCAGTATGAGAAGAAGGGCGTCACCTTCCACCTCAGTTGCAAGGTGGTGGCCGTGGAAGGAAACGAGGTGGTCTATGAGACGCCGGAAGGGGAGACCTGCCGGGTACAGGGAGACCGGATTCTCGTTTCCGTGGGCCGCAGGGCCCGTTTGCAGGGAATCGGCCTGGAGAATATAGGCGTGGAACTGGCCCTGACCCCTGCCGGCAAACCTTATGGCATTCAGGTGGATGCGCAGATGCGCACGCGTGTGCCCGGCGTTTATGCCGCCGGCGACGTCACCGGGTTTTCCATGCTGGCCCATACCGCCAGCCGGGAAGGGGAGGTAGCCGTGAATACCATCTGCGGCATCGCCGATGAAATGCACTACAACGCCGTTCCGGCTGTGGTCTATACCAATCCGGAAGTGGCCGGCGTTGGCGCCTTGGACGGCGCCCGCACCCTGTCGCTGCCCATGGCGTTTTCCGGCCGTTTCGTGGCCGAGAACGAGCGGGGAGAGGGCGTTTGCAAGGTGGTACTGGACAGCGAGGACCGCGTAATAGGCGTCCACATGCTGGGCAATCCGGCGTCGGAACTCATCCATGGCGCGGTGCTGGCCATCGAGCAGCGCATGAGCGTGGAGCAACTGGAGCGGGTGATTTTCCCGCATCCCACGGTTTCCGAAATCTTGAAGGAGACGGTGTCCCGGGCTTAGTCCAGGCGCACGATGGCATCGGCATACTGCGTCACCGCTTCCCGATGCGAGATGAACAACAGGGTTTTTTGCCCGTGATAACGGCTGTGGAGGTTCTCCAGCAGCCGTTTTTCCGTTTCCGGATCCAGGGCCGACGTGCTCTCGTCCAGGATGAGTACGCCGCCGGGACGCAGCAGGGCGCGGGCAATGGCAATGCGCTGGGCCTGGCCTTCACTGAGTCCGCTGCCAATCTCCCCGCAGGGCGTGTCCAACCCTTGCGGGAGCTCCCGGACAAACTGGGCCATAGCGGTGTCCAAAGCTTGCCGAAGGTCCTCTTCCGTAGCCTGTGGTGCTGCGAGTTGGAGATTCGAGCGGATGGTGCCGCTGAGCAGGGAATTCCCCTGCGGAATATACATGAAATTGCCCCTGAGAGCGCTGCCGGCGGGAATATCGTCAATGGTGATTTGCCCTTGGGCAGGCTTCAGCAGGCCCAGAATCAGGCGGATGAGGGTGCTTTTGCCTATTCCGGTGGGGCCGGCGATGGCGGTCATCCGGCCGGCGGGGAAGGTGCAGGAAAAGTCTTTGATGACCGGTTCGGAAATGCCCGGATAGCTGTACGTCACGTGAGAAACGGTGATGGTGGGGGCTCCAGGAAGCAGGATGGGGGCTTCCAACGCTTCTTCTTCCAGTTCCTGCAGGTCCATCAGGCGCTCTACCGAGGTGAGCGCGGTGATGAAGGCGGGAACCTGGCGGCCAAAATCGGCAATGGGGCGCTGTACGCGGCCAACCAATTGCAGGAAGGCGGTCATAGTGCCGAAAGTAACGGTGCCGGCGCGGATGCCGAACACGCCCCAGAGGAAGGCGGCGGCATGGCCGGCCTGGAAGCCCAGGAACATGAGCCCGCGCGCTACGGCGTTGTAATTGAGGCGTTTGCGGGTGTTGTCTTCGACGTCGGCCTGTAACCAGCCAAACTTGTCCAGGACGCGTTCCACGTTGGTGAGGGTGAGCACCAGTACGCGATGCTGCAGGCTTTCCTGCATCAGCTGCTGGAGTTCGCTCTCGCGGGAGCGGATTTTGGCCATGAGTTCCCGCAGCTGGCGGAAAAATAGCTTGGAGCCCAGCACGGCGGCGCTCATCAGGATAATGAGCACCCACAGCAGGTTAGGCGCCAGGCTGAGCAGATACATGCTGGACGCAAGCAGTTGAATGACCGTGATGACAATGCCCGGGATGCGGTCGCAGATGAGCTCCGCCACCACGCGGATGTCTTCTTCCAGGCGGTTCACGGTGTCGCCGGACAGATAGCGCTCACGGCCGTCCCAGCGGCTTTTCATCACATGGCCGAAGAGGTCCTTCCGCAGGATGTTCTGCGTTTTTACTTGGCTGTAGGCGAGCCACCAGTTGGAGAAGAGGGAGGCGGCCAGCTGCAGGGCCAGGATGCCGATGAAAATGCCCACGGCCGGGCCCAGCGGAGCCTGGCTTTTTCCGGTGGCAATATCGACCAGGATTTTACTGTAAGAGACAAAGGCCAGGGACACGGCCACGCTTACGGTCCCGACAGCCACGGTAATGGCTGCCCGCCACCTGACGGGGCGGGAAAGGGAGCGGATGGTTCGGACAATGTCCTTGAAACGCTTCATCTCAGGCTTCCACTACGCCTTCTTGAATCCAGGTGGCGGTGAGTTTCTCTACATCGGCGGCGGCCTGTTCCTGACTTACCTCGTACTTGTCCAGCAACAGTTTCACAAGGTCCTCCTGGGTGAATTCCTTGCCTTCCGCCTCTTTCCAGAGGTAGGCGGCGCTCTCGTTCAGGGAGAGCATCTTGTTGAAGTTCACCTGGGCCAGTCCTTCGCCCACTACGATGTGCTCCCCGCAGATGGTGCGCAGAATGAATCCTTCTTTGATTTTCATAAGGGTAGTCTCCTATAAATGGCTAAAATGTATCTTCTAAAAGGTTTCAGGGTAGTTCGCCAGAGACGTCCGTCGCCGGGTTTGCGCTCTTTCCCGTTCCGGATAATGCCCACAACGGTACCCAGTACGTCGTCCGTGGTGCAGCTTTCCGTTCCCGCCAGGTTTCCGTCGCCCATGAGGGTGAGGCGCTTTCCTTCTTTGCGGATGCAGCGGTGCAGCACATAGCGGCCTTCCAGGCGGACCAGGAGCATGTCGCCCACGTTGACATCGGCCATCTTATGCAGCCGGACGGCGTCTTTTCCACCGCGGATGAAGGGCAGCATGCTGCTCCCGAGGGGCGTGAACGTGACGTCGCGTCCTTCCTGCATGAGCGCTGCGGCTTCTTCCAGCAGCACTTCGTTGGCTACGATGCGTTTATCCATGGACGGTCTTGTAACAGAGTTCCGCCGCGGCCTGGTCCGGCAGGCAGTCCAGCACGTAGCAGGGGAGTATGCCCACCAGACCTTCCAGGGTGTGGTGCCAGCCTTCCGCCAGTGCTTTGAACGGCCGGAAACTGGAGGCCGATGCCATCAGGGAGGCATAGGCCTGCACCGGCGGGAGTTTTTCTATCTTGTTGAACGGTGCCTGGCGGATGCGTACAACCGCTCCGGCCGGGAAATCCAGGTTCTTGTAGCAGGGCGTTTT
>DFFY01000051.1:238-3332 GCA_002371115.1 Bacteroidales bacterium UBA3764 | reverse complement strand
CCGCTCCAGGGAGAGCCAAAGACGCGGGCCGTTCCATCCGGCATCAGCCGCAGGATAGGGTTGTCGTCGTTCAGGAGCATGGTTCCCGGTATATGCTTCATCCACAAGCTGCTATGGGTGCTTTTCCCGGTGCCGCTCCTGCCCAGGAACAGGTAGCCTTTGCCGTCGTTCACCACCACGGAGGAATGCATTTCCAGCACGCCGTGACAGGCCGATGCAAAGGCATACAGCAGCATGAGCGAATTGTTGAGCGCAAAGGCCTGGTCTCCCTCCAGGAATAGCAGTTGTGCCTGGGTGAAAGTGTCGTTGGTGCGAAGCTCCGCCGCCACAGGCTTGCCGGGCAGGGGGCGCATCCGGAACCGGTACTGGCCGCCTGGCAGGGAGTCGATGGCAATCTCCGGGAAACCGGGACCGTCATCGGTGCAAAACACCGGCGTGGCGTTTGCAAGCGGCATACTGCGGACCAGTTCCAGCGTGAAGAGCAGGTCTTTCTCCTTGCTGCAAAGGAAGGGTTGCAGGTTGGCCAGGGCCGGGACGGGTCCCTCCAGACAAAAACACAGGCCCGCTACCTTATAATAAGTGCGATTCTCTGACATACTTGCAAAGCTACTGCTTATTTTGTTTAGAATCAATAGCCTTTTGGAACATTTGCACCAGTTGCTCCACGGATTTCCGGATGTCGTATTCTTCCATGTGCCTGACGTATTTCCAGCCCATTTCCCAGCGTTCTTTGGGGTGGGAGAGCCAGTAGTCTATCCGTTGGGCGAGTGCCTCCGGATTCTGTTCCGGGAAAATGCTGCGGCGGTCCAGGGCAAACTGGGAGGTGCCGCTGTATCGGCCCTGGGCAATGACGGGAACGGCGCCCTGCTGCATGGCTTCCATGATGGAAAGGCCTTCCACCTCGATGGTGGCGCAGTGGATGCAGAGGTCTGCACTGGCGGCAAGCTTGCGCAGACCGCCGCGGTTCTCGAACGTAAAGATGGGGTCGTAGGCCAGCACGCCGTCCTTATACAAATGATGGGCCATCCGTTTGATTTTGCGGGTAGTGGGGCCCAGACCGGCAAAGTGCAGTTGGATACGCTTGGCGTATTGGCTGTGTTTCATGGCTTCCAGCAGCGTGGGCTGGTCTTTTTCACGGGAAAACCGGCCGATATATACAACATGGAACGGACGTTCCGGGCTCTCATAGTCTGCCGGGGGCGTCTCCGGGCGGATGCAGGCGTCCGGCACCAGACCGTTGGAGATGACCTCGCAGCGGGCCTGGATATGATAGCGGCGCAGGCGGTCCAGCACATTTTCCGTAGGGCACTGCACGTAGTCGCAATGGTTGAAGGTGAGGTCCCGCCAGCTGGTGAGGATTTTCCGGTTAAGGCCTTTCCAGTGTACCAGCGGTCCCAGGGAGTTGGTGATGTTCTCCGGATGCAGGTGGTAGGTGGCCGTAATGGGTTTGCCCAGCCGCTCGCAAATCTTGATCATGCGGTCCTCAATCACGAAGGGCTCCTCTATGTGGACGACATCGGCCCACTTGGCCGCCTCCTCCATCAGGGGCAGGTTGCTTTGGGAAAAGCCATAGCCCTGGGACTTGATGATGGGCTGGACTATAGGAAATTTGTAATCTTCCAGCAGGTAGTCCGGTTTCTCTGCCGGATTCTGGTGATTGGGGCCGGAAACAATCCGGACTTCATGTCCTGCGGCCCTCAAATACTTCACCGTCCTGCGGGCCGACGCTGCCAGCCCGTTGCCTGTGGTGTATAAGTTATTGAGGACAAAGAGAATTTTCATAGTTCAGTCATTTTTAAAGACACGTTGAAGCATGTCTTTATATTCATCAATCCACCCTTGGACCCAGTCATGCGAGCCGGGATAGCGCGTATAACTATGCGGGTAACCCCGTTTTTCCAGAATCTGGTGCAGGCGGATGGTGGAGGGCCGTACAAGGTCCCATTTTCCGGCATACAGATAAAAGCCTTTGGGCGGTTCCTGGAACTGGACTTTTAGTTTGCGGTACATTCCGCTATAGAAGTGCCGGCGGTAGGAGCTGGGCGCACTCATGCACCAGGTATATGGAGAGAAAGCGCCAATGTAGTCGAAACTGTCCGGATGGTTGAGGGCAATCCAGATGCTTTGCCATCCGCCGATGGACAGGCCGGCGATGGCCCGGTGCGCTTTGTCCGGGATGGTGCGGTAGCGGCTGTCTATCTGGGCCACGACGTCTTGCATGAAGCCGGTTTCCACCACGCCGTTTACCTCAAAGATGGATTCGAAGGCGTCCTTGAAGCGCGAATCCTCGAAGTCGCGGTCGTCGTTGTACTGGTTCACGTTGGGCATCACCACAATGCA
Organism: Bacteroidales bacterium UBA3764; assembly: GCA_002371115.1. Taxonomy (GTDB): domain Bacteria; phylum Bacteroidota; class Bacteroidia; order Bacteroidales; family UBA932; genus Cryptobacteroides. Next base: position 992 of record DFFY01000051.1, on the reverse strand, counting down.
GGGCGTTGCCAGGCCGCTGCGGAACAGGCTGTCCGTGGTTTCATAGACAAAACCTTTCCGTATCCAGGAGGTTTCATAGCCGCGGGCGCCGTGCAGCAGGTAAAAGACCGGGTAGCGTTGCTGGGATTGGTAGTAGTCTTTGGGCAGATATACAATCATGCGGCGCCGGGTGGGGCCGGGGACACTGCAGTCCACCATTATTTCTTCTATGATGCCTTCCTGCGCATATCCTTCTTTTTGGGGAGGCCCGGCATGATAGGTGGGGGCATTACGAAATCTCACTATGCCGCAGGACGACATAGTGAGAAGTGTAGCTAAATAAATGATTGGTAGTACTTTCCGCATTACTCCGCTTCGGGAGCCATCGTGGTATAGACGTTGGTCACGTCTTCATCGTCCTCCAATAGGCCGGTGAGTTTCTCCAGCGTGGCACGTTGTTCGGGGGTTACTTCCTTCAGTTCTACGTTGGGAATTTGTTCAAAGCCGCCGGAAACCAGCTCATAGCCTTTTTCCTCGATGTACTTCTGGATTTGGCCATAGGCGGTATAGTCTCCGTAGATGGAAATTTCCACATGTACGTTCTCGTCCTCGTCTTCCACCTCCTGCTTGAACACTTCTTCTGCACCGAAGTCGATGAGCTCCAGCTCCAGTTCTTCCACGTCGATGGGCTTTGCAGGGTCCTCCTTGATGCGGAATACGCATTTGTGGTCGAACATGAAAGCCACGGAACCGCTGGTTTGCAGGGAACCGCCGC
>DFFY01000051.1:0-189 GCA_002371115.1 Bacteroidales bacterium UBA3764 | reverse complement strand
CGCCGCACTTGGTGAAGTAGCTGCGCACATTGGCTACGGTACGGGTGTTGTTGTCCGTGGCGGCCTCCACCAGATAAGCGATACCAAAGGGTCCGAAACCTTCATAGACAAGCTCTTTGAAGTCGCCGGTTTTGGCTTCGGTGGCCTTTTTGATGGCACGCTCAATGTTTTCCTTGGGCATCTGCTCGC
>DFFY01000082.1:8908-9744 GCA_002371115.1 Bacteroidales bacterium UBA3764 | reverse complement strand
TTCCTCAAGGGTGAGGTCCGCTTCGCTTCCCTGTACAAGATGTTCCCGGACAGCGCAGAGGAACTCCTCCAGAAGACGGAAGAGTTTGCCAAGGTTCGCCTGAACACCTACAAGCGTCTCGCCGGCAAATAGTCGCGTGGAAGCAAAAGGCTGAAAATCAGCCAATTACGGAAAATACCTTAGGTCAAACGGCCTAAGGTATTTTTTATATCTAATTAAAGGATAATGACTTAGCTCCACGCAGGAATTACAGGCCAAAGGCCTGGTTGGCCAGGTCGTAGGCCTGCTGGATGCGGCGGGCATAGTCCCGGAAGGTTTCTCCGGAAGGGGTTAGGCGCAGGACGGCGCCACGCTCGAAGAGCGAGAAGCCCAGCAACTGCTCCAGGGCCGATATCTGCGAACTCACAGCAGGTTGGCTTACACCCAGCTTACGGGCAGCGCCCGTAAATGAACCGGTATCTGCCACGGCCAAAAAAGTACGAATTTTGCTGTCTTGTAACATCATCTCACAAAAATAATGTAAATTTGTTGTTTAGGAAAATACCTTTAATAAAAAAATATGAAGCGAGTCTTTATTACTTTGAGTGCGCTGGCCCTTTCCGCCATCATGGCGCTGGCCCAGCAGCCCACCCGCGAGCAGATGGAGGCGTACTTCGCCCAGATGCCGCAGCTTCCCAACACCGATCAGGTGCGCATCGGCCATCTGGACAACGGCCTCACCTATTACATCCGCCACAATGAACTGCCCAAGGGCCGCGCTGAATTCTACCTGGCCACCAACGTGGGGGCCATTCAGGAGATTCAGCCGGAGCAGGACGGCCTGGCCCACTTCCTGG
>DFFY01000082.1:0-8853 GCA_002371115.1 Bacteroidales bacterium UBA3764 | reverse complement strand
GGAGCACATGTGCTTCAACGGTACCCGGAACTTCCCTGGCAAGAGCATCCTGAACTACCTCCGCAGCATCGGCGCGGAATTCGGCCGCAATATCAATGCTGCCACCGGCTTTGAAGAGACGCAGTACATGCTCAACAACATTCCCGTGGAGCGTGAGAGCGTGGTGGACAGCTGTCTGATGATTCTCAGGGACTACTCCCACTTCGTGCTCAACGAGCCCAAGGAGATTGACGCGGAACGCGGTGTTATCATCGAGGAGCGCCGTCAGCGCCGCAACGCCGGCTGGCGTTCCATGGAGCGCAGCCTTCCCTACTACTTCGGCCCCGAATCCAATCTGGCCCAGTGCACCCTCATCGGCCTGCAGGAACACCTGGAGACCTTCAAATATGAGAGCCTCACGGACTTCTACCAGACTTGGTACCATCCCGGCAACCAGGCTGTAGTTGTGGTTGGCGACGTGGATGTGGACCGCACCGAGCAAACCATCAAGGACCTGTTCGGTGTCATCCCTGCCAAGGAGAACCCGCTCAAGAAGCCCATCCAGGCCATTGCAGACCACGCTGAGCCCCGCGTGGGAATTGTCACGGACCCGGAAACCACTTCCCCTTCCATCGAAGTCATCTGGCACAGCGAAGCCCTGCCGGAAATCGCCAACGCAACCCCTGTGGGCGCCGTCACGGACCTGATCGAGAACATCTTTGCCATGGTCATGCGCGAGCGCTTCAACGACATCACCTCCAAGCCGGCATCCCCGTACCTGAGCGGCAGCCTGGGCGTGAGCAGCCTCATTTATGAAGACATCGACGCCATCATGGGCGACGTTGCCCTGCGCGAGGACAACATCCTGGGCGGCTTCAAGGACTACTATACGGAGCTCATCCGCCTCAAGAAGTACGGCATCACGGACGCCGAGTTCGCCCGTGCCAAGGCCGATATCCTGAGCATGTACGAGACCCGCGTCAACCGCGCTGCAACACGCCAGAACCCGGAATTCGTCCGTCCCATCCTGGCCAACTTCTTTGACAAGGAACCCATCATGGAGCCCGACATGGAGAAGCAGATTGTAGAAGCTTTCTTCGGTCAGGTGAACGCCGCCGCCGTGAACCAGTTCGCCGCCCAGGTAGGCGGTTTCGAGAACCTGGTGGTTGTGTACAACGGTCCTGAGAAGGAAGGCATCGCCACGCCTACTGCCGAGCAGCTGCTCAAGGTGATGGCCGAGGTGGAAGCCTCCGACATTGCCGCTCCGGAAGGAGAGGACATTCCCGAAGCATTCCTGAATCCCGCCAAACTGAAAGGTGCCAAGGTTACCAAAACCGCTACCACCATCTACGGTGCCACCGAGTGGACGCTGAAGAACGGCGTAAAGGTGGTTGTCTATCCCACGGACCTACAGAAGGACCAGATTCTGTTCACCCTCACCAAGCAGGGCGGCGAAAGCCTCATTCCTACGGAGGAACTCGCCAGCTTCGACGACAGCATCTTCGGCCTGTTCCAGAACAACTCCGGCGTATCGTCCTTCTCCGGCACCACCGTTACCAAGATGCTCACCGGCAAGAACCTGAGTGTAAACGCTTTTATCGACCCGCTTGAGCACGGTATTTCCGGCCGCAGCACCGTGAAGGACCTGGAGACCGCCTTCCAGCTCATGTACCTGGAATTCGTGGATCCGCGCTTCGACGCCGAGGAATGGCAGAACGGTATCGACCAAATTGAGGCCATCCTCCCCAACATGGTGAACCAGCCCAACTACAAGCTCCAGACCGAGCTCTACAAGACCCTCTATGGCAACCACCCGCGCCGCCAGATGCTTTCTGCCGAAAAAGTGGCCCAGGCCAACCTGGAAACCGTCGAGCGCAACTATCGCAAGCTCTTTGCCGATGCTGCCGGCGCCACCCTGGTCATTGTAGGCGACGTGAACACCGAGGCCCTGAAGCCGCTGGTGGAGAAGTACGTGGGTTCCCTGCCCAAGGGCAAGAAGGCCACCAACTGGGTGGATAACAACGAGAATATCGTGAAGGGTCAGGTGCAGAACATCTTCAGCGTGGACATGCAGACCCCCAAGAGCACCGTCCTGCAGGTGTACAGTGCCGATATTCCTTTCTCCTATGAAAAGGACGCCGCCCTGGAGGCCATCTCCTACATCATGGACATGCGCTACGTAGAGTCCCTGCGTGAGGAAGAAGGGGGTACCTATGGTGCCAGCACCGCCGGTCAGCTGAGCCGCCGTCCCAAGGAGCGCGGCCTTTTCCAGGTGTACTTTGACTGCAAGCCCGCCCTCTGCGACAAGCTCCGTGAACTGGCCGTGAAGGGCCTGAAGGACCTTGCCGAGAACGGCCCCACCGACGAAGAAGTGAACATGGCCAAGCTGAACCTCCAGAAGAACATCCCCGAGAGCCGGCAGCGCAACAACTGGTGGAAGAACGGCATCGAGAACTACCTCCTCCGCGGAGAAGACCGAGACGCCCTCTATGAAGCCGCCGTGAACAGCCTGAGCAAGGAGCGCATCCAGGGCACCCTCCAGGAAATCCTGTCCCAAGGCAACTTCACCGAACTGGTCATGCGCCCCGCCGCCACCGCCGAGGCCGAATAATTAGCGACCTCCCCTCGAAGGCCGACTTAAGCCCCTCTCCCGAGGAGAGGGGTTTGGGGTGAGGGTAACGTGAACATATATAAAATAGGCTGTGACGATGGTCACAGCCTATTTTATGCAGAGCCTCAGTGAGGCCCTAGGCCTCGCTGATGGCTCCGTTGGGGCAGGTGCCTTCGCAAGCACCGCAATCGATGCACTCGTCAGCATTGATCTGGTAGGCGGCATCACCGGCGGAGATGGCGCTTACAGGGCATACGTCTGCGCAGGAACCGCAGGAGACGCAAAGTTCAGGGTTGATGATTCTAGGCATAGTAATAAAAGCTTTTATTGTTGTTGTGTTTTTTTCCAGACGCGAAGATAGGCATTATATTTGATTTTAAAAAGAACAGTGACTAACTTTGTGCGTATGAAAATGCTATTATTAACCCTTATAGCCGCTTGGGCGCTGGTACAGGACGGCTCCGTGAAGTGGGACAAAACCGTCCATGACTTTGGCGACGTAGCCGCAACGGACGGTCCCCTAACCTGCACCTATACCCTGACCAATACCGGTTCGGAGCCCATTGCCATCTTCGAAGTGGTGACCTCCTGCGGTTGCACCAACGTGGTATGGACCAAGGAACCCATCCAGCCCGGCAAAACCGGAACCGTGAGCGCCACCTATAAGAACGAAGACGGCCCCATGCCCTTCGACAAAACCCTCACCGTCTATATATCCGGCATCAAACGGCCGGTCATCCTCCGGCTGAGAGGCGTGGTCCACGAAAAGAAAAAGACCCTGAGCGAGCTCTACGGAGCGCAAAAGCTCGGGGCTTTTGGTGTGAAAAGCCGCCAGGTGAAAACCGCCAACCTGAAGCAAGGACAACAGGTAAGCGAAAAAATCACCGTCGCCAACCTGGGATCCAAGCCCTTGCTGGTAAGCTGGGCCGATTTCACTCAAGAGCTTAGCCTCAAGGTCAGTCCCAACCCCATTCCGGCCGGCAGCACGGCAGCACTCACCCTTACCGTCAGCGCCAATCCCGCCAAATACGGTCGCCAGCGCTACTACGCCACGCCGGTGCTCAACGGGAAAAAGGCCGACGGTGCCCTGGAAATCACCACCTGGACCCAGGAGAACTTCATGCTGATGGACCAGGCGACGCGGGACAACGGCCCCATCCCCTACTTTGACAACAGCACCGTCAACTTGGGCATTGCCAGGAAGGGCGAGAAACTGACTGCCGTTTTTCACTGCACCAACCGCGGAAAAAATTCCCTGCATTTTTACCAGGCCGATGCCGAATCCCCCGCCCTGACACTGTCCGAAGCCCTTCCGGAGATAGGCACCGGCAAAAAAGGCAGCATCCGCTTCACCCTGGACACCGCCACACTGGAACAAGGGGAAAACGTCACCATGGTGAGTCTCACCACCAATTCCCCGCTCCGGCCGCTGGTGAACCTGTTTGTTGCAGTGACATTGCGATAAGCATTTTGCAAATCTCGCGTATTTTGCCTATTTTTGTAAAGTATATACGCAAAACATGGCAGAACAACCTATCAATACCACTTACAACGACGACGCCATCCAGACCCTGGAATGGAACGAGCACATCCGGCGCCGTGCCGGCATGTACATCGGCCGCCTGGGCAACGGAGACCGCCAGGGAGACGGTATCTACGTGCTCCTGAAGGAAATCATCGACAACTCCATCGACGAATTCTCCATGGGCTACGGCCGCCGCATAGACATTGCCATCGAAGATAAAACCGTGACGGTGAGAGACTTCGGCCGTGGCATTCCGCTCAACAAGGTGGTGGATGCCACCTCCAAACTCAATACCGGCGGCAAGTTTGACGACACCAACTTCAAGAAGAGCGTGGGCATGAACGGTGTAGGTACCAAAGCCGTCAATGCCATGTCGGTGGACTTTTACGTAGCGTCCTACCGAGACGGGCAGTGCTCCTACGCCCATTTCACGCGCGGCAACCTGCTGGAAGCCGCCATCGTCCCCTCCAATGAGAAAAACGGTACCTTCATCCGCTTCACGCCGGACGAGGAAATGTTCAACGACTTTGCTTTCCACATGGAATTTGTGGAAACCATGATCAAGAACTACTCCTACCTCAAGAAGGGCCTCACGCTCAACCTGAACGGAACTTCCTATAAGAGCGAGAACGGACTGCTGGACCTGGTGACAGAAAACATGAGCGAAACGCCCCTGTACCCGCTGATCCACCTGGAGGGAGAGGACATCGAGATTGTACTTACCCATGGCAACAGCTACGGGGAAAACATCGCCACCTTCGTGAACGGCCAGAACACCCGCGACGGCGGCACCCATCTGGCCGCCTATCGGGAAGCCATTGCCAAAACCTTCAAGGACTTTTTCAAGAAGGAATACAAACCGGAGGACATCCGCCAGGGCGTTGTGGGCGCCATTTCCATCCAGATTCAGGAGCCCATCTTCGAAGGCCAGACCAAAACCAAACTGGGCAGCACCTACATGTGGGAAAAGCAGGTGAAGGCCAAGGACGGCACCAACTCGGTGGACCGCGGCCCCACCATCCGTACCTTCGTGAACGACTTCGTCACCAAGAACCTGAACGACTATCTGCACCGCCACATGGAGATTGTCCCCGTCATCGAGGAAAAAATCAAGGCTTCGCAGGCAGAGCGCGAGGAAATTGCCGGCGTTCAGAAAAAATCCCGCGAACGTGCCAAGAAAACGGCCGTGTACAACCGCAAGCTGCGGGACTGCCGCTACCATTTCTCAGACACCAAGTTTCCCAAGGGCATGGAAGACCAGCGGGAAAAAACCTCCATCTTCATCACGGAGGGAGATTCCGCTTCCGGTACCATCACCAAAGTGCGCAACGCCAACAACCAGGCGGTGTTCAGCCTTCGCGGCAAACCCATCAACTGCTTCAAGGAAAGCCGCCGCCGCGTGGCGGAGAACGAGGAACTCAACCTCCTCATTGCCGCCCTGGGCGTGGAGGAGGACCTGGACAACCTGCGCTATAATAATATTATCGTGGCGACGGATGCCGATGACGACGGCATGCACATCCGCATGCTGGTGCTCACCTTCATCATGAAGTACTACCCGGAGCTCATTCGACGCGGGCATGTGTACATCCTCCAGACTCCCCTGTTCCGCGTACACAACAAGAAGGAGCGCCGCTACTGCTACTCCAAGGAGGAGCGCGACAAAGCCGTGAAGGAGCTCAAGACCGGCGTGGAAATCACCCGGTTCAAAGGCCTGGGAGAAATTTCCTCGGACGAGTTCGTGGACTTTATCGGAGAAAGCATGCGCCTGGACACCGTAAAGCTGTCGGACGAAGAATCCATCTCTACCATCATGGAGTTCTACATGGGCATCAACACCTATGAGCGTCAGCACTTTGTGATGGACAATCTCCGCAGCGAGAAAGAACTGGAAGACGTAAACATCTAAACTATGGCAAAAGTCAAATCGGAAGTCGGGCCCCGCTGGGCTAAGTTCTGCGGCTGGCTCCTAAGGAAAATGGGCTGGGAAAGCGTAGGCGGTCCCATGAAAGAATCCAAAGCCATCGTCCTGGGTGTTCCTCACACTACTGTAAGGGACTTCCTGGTGTGCTACCTTTTTTACACGCAGTTTGGGAAGGTGGCGCACATCATGATCAAGAAAGAATTCTTCTTCTGGCCTGTAGGCCCCATCCTCAGGGCCTGCGGTGCCGTTCCCGTAGAGCGTTCATCGGCCGCCTCCATGGTCAAGAGCCTCATCAACCACATGGAGGAAGTACCGGAATTCCACCTGGCCATCGCCCCGGAAGGGACGCGCAAGCCCACCAAGAACTGGAAGAGCGGCTACCACCTCATTGCCCGTGAAACCGGTGCCACCGTGTATCTGGGCTACTATGACTGGGGCCGCAAGCGCATCAGCGTGGGCGAGCCGTTTGAACTTACCGATGACCCCAAGGCGGACATGAAGCGCATATACGACCACTATCGTCCCCTGGGTCTGGAAGGTTACCACAAGGATCAATTCATTGTGCCCTAATCCCTTTACATTTACTAAAACCTATCTTTTATGGCTAAGAGAATCAAAAGTCCGTACAAAGCCTGGCGCAAGTACCGCAACCGCGAAAACACCTGCACCACCCTACACAAGGTTTTTGACTACGCCACAACCACTTACGCAAAGAACATCGCCTATCAGTATGTCGATGGCGGTCAAAAATACACCTATGCAGAGTTCCGGACCAAAGTGGAACGTCTGTCCCAGCGCCTGTCCCGCTTTGGCATCAAACACGGAGACCGTGTAGCCATCCTGTCGCAAAACATGCCCAACTGGGTGGTGGCCTATTTCGCCGCCACCGCCTACGGCCGCATTGCCGTTCCCATGCTGCAGGACGTTTCCGAGAACGAGGTCACCAATATCCTCACCCACTCGGAGTCCAAGGTACTGTTCATCTCGCAGCGCATGATGGGCAAACTCTCCGAGGAATGCCGGAAAAAGCTCACCCTCCTGATAGACATTGAGACTTTCGAATTCATCAAGAAGGACAAAGAAGACTTCAAGTGCAACGGCTGGGTGAAAGAACCGCTTCCGGACGACCTGGCCACCATTATCTACACCTCCGGGACCACCGGAAAGGCCAAGGGCGTCATGCTGAGCCACCGCAACATCTGCCAGAACCTGGCCGCCTCCTTCAAGGCGCAGCCTGCCTTCCGGAAAGACCGCTTCCTGAGCATTCTCCCGGCAGCCCATGCCTATGAGATGTGTGTTTCCACCCTGTATTCTTTCTATGTTGGCGCCACCTGCTATACCCTGCAGAAACCCGCCGCACCGGCCATCCTGCTGCCGGCCATGAAAAAGGTGAAACCCACCATCATCTGTTCAGTGCCGCTCATTATCGAGAAAGTCATCAAGAACAGCGTGTGGCCCACCATCCAGAAAAGCCGCATCCTGTCCTGGACAGACAAGCATTTTCCCAAACTGCTGCACTGGTTTATTGGCAAACGTATTGTCAGAACGTTCGGCGGCAAGCTCGCCTTCTTTGGCGTGGGCGGTGCCAAACTGGACCCTGCCGTGGAAAAGTTCCTCATCGAGTGCCACTTCCCATATGCCGTTGGCTACGGCCTTACGGAAACGGCCCCGCTGGTGTGCAACGCCATGGTGAACAAACGCAAGCGCCTGGGCTCCATTGGCGTTGCCTCCTACAAGGTCGATATCCGCCTGGACAACGTGAACCCCGCTAACGGTGAGGGAGAAATTGTGGTTCGCGGAGACAACGTGATGCTGGGCTATTACAAGGATCCGGAACGTACGCTGCAGGTCATGGACGACGAAGGCTGGTTCCACACCAATGACGTGGCCACCATGGACCAGGACGGTTATTACTACATCAAAGGCCGCCTGAACAACACCATCCTGGGCCCCTCCGGAGAGAATATCTATCCGGAAGAGATTGAGCAGGTAATCAACAACATCGAAGGCGTGGAAGAATCGCTGGTGATGCAGCGTGACGGTAAGCTGGTGGCCCTGGTGAAGTTCCATGACAACGCCATAGACTGGGACCAGGCCGGAGAAGACAAGTTCTTCGAGGAACTGGAAGCCCGCAAGAATGCCGTCATGGAATGGGTGAACAAGACCGTTGGCCGCAATTCCAAGATTGGTGAGGTGGATGCCATGAAGGAGCCGTTCGAAAAAACGGCCACCCAGAAAATCCGCCGCTTCAAGTACAAAGACTCCCATGGAGACGAGCCCGAAAAGCCCGCCACCCAAGATAAACCTAAACCCGACCATGAAGATACTGTTCGTAATTAACAACTTCTACATCAGGGGAAACGGAATTTCAGCATCTGGACGCCGCACGGTAGCGGAATTAAAGAAAATTGGCGAGGACGTCCGCATCCTGGCCGGGCCCAATCCGGACCCGAACGGCCCGCAGCCGGATTTTCCGCTCAAAGAATTCAAGTTTCCCATTTTCCAGCCCATCATCGAGTCCAGCGGCTTCTCCTATGCCGACGGCGACATGAAAGTGATTGAAGAAGCCGTCCGCTGGGCGGATGTCGTCCACCTGGAAGAGATGTTCGTCCTGCAGTGGAAGGCCATCAAGGTAGCCAAAAAACTGGGCAAGCCCGTCACGGCCACCTTCCACATGTTCCCTGAGAACCTCATCTACTCCTTAGGCATTGGTCCGCTGCGCAATTGGAAATGGATTAACCAGACACTGCTCAAGCTCTGGAGAAAACATATCTACAACGAATGCGCCTTTGTCCAGTGCCCTACGGAAGCCGT
>DFFY01000103.1:456-11421 GCA_002371115.1 Bacteroidales bacterium UBA3764 | reverse complement strand
CCGTCGAAGAAGTGCAGGAACGGGAGGCTGGCCTTGATGGCGGAAAGGTGCGCCACGGCGGCCAGGTCCTGTGCTTCCTGAACGGAACCGGAGGCCAGCATGCAGAAACCGGTCTGGCGGCAGGCCATCACATCCTGGTGGTCACCGAAGATGGAGAGGGCGTGGCTGGCCAGGGCGCGGGCGCTCACATGGAACACGGTGGGCAGCATTTCGCCGGCAATCTTATACATGTTCGGGATCATGAGCAGGAGGCCCTGCGATGCCGTGAACGTGGAAGTAAGGGCACCAGCCTGGAGGGAACCATGAACGGCACCGGCAGCACCGGCCTCGCTCTGCATTTCCGTCACTTTTACGGTTTCTCCCCACAGGTTCTTTTTGCCGTGGGCAGCCCACTCGTCGATGTTTTCTGCCATCGTGGAGGAGGGGGTGATAGGGTAAATGGCGGCATGCTCGCTGAACAGATAAGCGATGTTCGATGCGGCATAGTTACCATCACAGGTGATGAATTTCTTTTCTTTTGCCATAATTAGTTAGTGTATTGTGTATAAAATAAAAAATGCAGTTTGAGTTCTCTCCATGCGCTTCGCTTAGTCGAGATGACAGGTTTTCATTTCGCGCGAAGCCGAGAAATCTACTGTTTCCCTTCTATCAGCAGCCCTTCTTCCGGAAGGATGCGGCGCACCAGGCCCTGCAGGACCTCGCCGGGGCCCAGCTCCACAAAGTGCGTAGCACCGGCTGCGCGCATATTGAGGACGCTCTGGGTCCAGCGGACGGGGGAGGTGAGCTGCTTGAGCAGGTTGGCCTTGATTTCCTCCGGGTCCGTGGTGGCCTGGGCCGTTACGTTTTGGTAAATGGGGCACTTGGGCGCGTGGAACGGCGTGGCCTCGATGGCCCCTGCCAGTTCTGTGCGGGCGGGCTCCATGAGCGGGGAGTGGAAAGCGCCGCTCACCGGGAGCTTGATGGCGCGCTTGGCGCCGGCGGCCTTGAGCTGCTCACAGGCGGCGTCCACGGCCTGTTCCTCTCCGGAGATGACCACCTGGCCGGGAGAGTTGTAGTTGGCGGGAACCACACCGGGAATACCGGCACACACCTGCTCGATTACGTCGTCCCCGAGTTTGATGATGGCGGCCATGGTGCCGGGCACCTGCTCGCAGCATTTCTGCATTTCACGGGCGCGGATGGCTACAAGACGGAGACCGTCTTCCCAGTCAATGGCTCCGGCGGCCACCAGGGCGCTGAATTCACCCAGGGAGTGGCCGGCAACCATGTCCGGCTGCTGTTCCTGTTCCATGGAGAGCAAAACGCTGTGCAAAAAAATGGCCGGCTGCGTGACCTTGGTTGCCTTCAGGTCATCGGCCGTGCCTTCGAACATGATGTCCGTAATGCGGAACCCCAGGACCTCGTTGGCCCTCTCCATCAGTTCTTTATGCTTAGAATATAAGTCTTTGGCCATGCCCGGAAACTGGGACCCCTGGCCAGGGAAAATATAGGCTGTTTTCATTCTTTATATATAAAGTATGCAAATATAGTAAGAAAATCGATGCAAGTCAAGCCTTTTTTCTTTTCCGTGCGCGGTAACGGAAGCCATGGATGTCAATAACGGTTTTTTTTGCATATCTTTGTGCCTATGGAAACATTTGTCGCTATCTTGGCCATCGTACTGGGAATCCTGGCCATCGTGGGCTCAATAGCCCCTGCACTGCCCGGACCGCCGCTGGGCTGGTTGGGCATGCTCATCCTGTATATCTGGGGAAACGGCACCAACGGAGCGGGGGAGCCCATGTCCACCCCCTTCCTGCTCATCTGGCTGGGCATTGTCCTGCTTGTGAGCCTGCTGGACTACGTGGTCCCGGCCTGGTTCACCAAGCTCACCGGCGGCAGCAAGTATGGCGGCTGGGGCGCTATGGCGGGGTTGTTCCTGGGCCTCATCTATCCGCCCGTGGGCATGATTTTCGGCTCCTTGCTGGGCGCGCTCCTGTTCGAGATGTTCTTTGCCGGGAAAGGTGCATCGGACTCGGTAAAATCGGCCTTCGGCGCCTTTCTAGGCTTTCTTTTCGGTACCGGTCTCAAGCTCATTGCTTCAGGCGTAATGCTCTTTTACATTGTGGTTTACGCTTTCTGAACACGGGGGGGGCATAGGTACAAAAGAGTCAGGCTAATGGCCTGACTCTTTTGTACCCCCGCTCGGAATCGAACCGGGACCAACGGAACCGGAATCCGTTATTCTATCCTTTAAACTACAGGGGCATCCCGTAAAAGGATTGCAAATATAGCAATTTTTTCTGTTACCAGCGAATTTTTTTACGTTTGCGGCAGCACAATGCGTCTAACATTGCAGCCCGCATAATTGCCCAGGACAATGAGCGGGTAATACCAAAGCAGGTCCGCCGTCCAGTTCCAGGCCGCCACAATGTACACTACGTCTGCAATGGAGTGGTAGAAGCCGCATACAATGAACAGGGGAACGCCAAAAAGCACCGGCAGGATATTCTGTTTGGTCCTGTACAGCCAAACGGCTATGTCGATGATGAGGCCGCAGCCCACGGCGCGGAGGAAACTGCGCCAGGGGCCCTGGGCAAGCCGTCCTGCAACCACCGTCTGTGCGCGTTCGGCGGATTCACCGCCCAGGGACCACACCAGCAGGCCCAGCAGGATGCAGCCCAGCACGTTGAACAGCCAGATGCGCACCAGCACCGGCGTTTCCTTCAGCGGCATTACACCGGCGCGGCCGGTGTACAGGTGCGTGCCGGAAAGCACCACGCCAATCAGCCCGAATGCAAAAATGATGGCACCGGGCAAACCGCCCAGAGCCAAAAAACCGCAAGCGCCCAGGCCGATAAGCAGGCCGGCAAGCAGGGAAGAACGGTTAATCTCCATACGGATTGCCTTCGTTCCACTCTTTGAGCTCGTCCCCGTGCGTGGCAACGCAGTGCTTGTATATCTTTACCTGGCGGTCATGCTCCAGCTTGTTCCACCAGACGGTGCAACCCGGGTAGAAGGCCAGGGATTCATCAATGGCGCCGTCTTTGGCCGCTTTCATGAGGCCCTTGCGGGCAATGCGTTCTTTTTCGCTGATGGGGAGCGAAGACCACCAAATTTCAAGTTCTCTTTGTTCCATTACTGATCCTTTTTGTTGTGTTGGGATACAAATATAAGAAAAATACTTGTTATAGCGCGTTGTTTTCCGCTAATTTTGCCTGAACCCTTTCCTGAATGTTCTCTCGCAGATAAGGTGTGTACCAGCGGATTTCGAAGGTGTGGTAGTTTCCGCCGTCAAACCAGGGCAGGGCGGCGTGGTCCGTGCGCGTGTAGCCATCGACCAGAAGCAGTTTGGTGGCAGGGTCCAGGTGCACGGTGAGCGAGTCGCCGAATGCTGCCGGTGTGGCATCCGTGCACCAGTTCACCGGATTGATGGCGGCGCAGTTGCCCGCACTGACGATGGAATTTGCATCCTCCGGCGTTTTAACGGAGTTGTAGCAAATGGTGACGCCCGTATCCGTGGCGCCGCTTGCCGGGACGATGGCAGGGAAGGCCAGGTCTTCTTCCGTGAGGTGCCAGCCCAGTACGTAGGCCGCTGCAAGGTGCGAGTAAATGCTGTCCGGCATGTGCCTGAGCAAATCCACGGCCAGCAGGGCGCCCTGGCTGAAGCCTGCCAGCACAAACGGACGGCCTTCGTTGTAGTGTTTCCAATAATAGTCGAAGGCGGCGTGGATGTCACTTGCCGGAATGTCCACACGCGCGTCAATTGTCTTTTGCTCGGTGAAAGATTCCATGCTCATCTGCCGATAATACGGGGCGAAATAGTTTAGGCTGTTGCCGCTGAGCCGTCGGTCCACCCCATTGAGTTCCGCCAGCATGGCCTCGCGGTCCGCTTCGCTGTGGACGGAGGCGAAGTGTTTTTCCTGGCCCTCTTCCGTGGTTTGGTCGAACACCTCCGTGGAACAGATATAAAAGAGGTCGGCTTTTCCGCCGCGAAAGACATTGTACCAGTTTTCCGCCGCTGCGTAATCCGGCGCTTGGGGAAGGTAGTCCTGTTTGTTTCCTGCGCAGGAAGATACCAGTATCAATGCTGCAATTAACAGGCTTAAATAATTGTTTTTCATCCTATTGGGATAATTAATTTTAACACAATGTTGCGTCCGGGATGGTGAATGCCAATCTGTTTGAAACGGCTCAGGTGAGGAATGTAGGCCCGGTCTGTGAGGTTGGTCCCCACCAGGGTGACGGTGGCCCATTTCCGGCCACGGATTACCAGGTCCGTACCCACGCTGGCACCTAGGAGCGCATAGGCGGGCGTGGCGGTTTCCGTTCCGGGGAGAAAGTGGTTCTGCTGCATGTTCCAGTCCAGGTTCAGGGCGATGTAGGCGTTGCTGAGCACCTTGCCGCCGTGCGTAAATTCGTACTTGACTTCCGAGAACAGGCGCGGCGCCGGAATGAGCGGCAAATCGCTGCCGCCTTCCTCCCGGGCATAGATGCAGGAAAAGGCGCTGCCGATATGGAGACTGTGAAAGGGGTGTACGTCCACGGACAGTTCTCCGCCTTTGAGCCAGGCGGTCCCGCTGCGGAAAGCGTACACCGGAAGGTCATCGACAGATTCTCCATTTTGCGCCGCATAAATGTAATGGCCGATCCGGCTCACGAACAGGGCCGATGTGAACGATACGTATTGGGAGGTGAAATCCAGCCCCAGGTCTCCCTGAAGGCTGTTTTCCGGCTTCAGGTCCGCATTACCCAGCTCGTAGCGGAAGGTGCCTTCGTGTTCCCCGTTGGACCCGAGCTCCGCCAGGTTGGGTGCGCGGAAGCCGCGGGCGGCGTTGAGCCGGAGGGTGAAGTGGCTGCCCAGTGGACGCACGGCCCCGATGCTGGCGCTGAAGCCGCCAAACCGGCGGTTGAAGGCGGTGAAGCGGTCCTCCAGCGCTTCGGAGGCCAGCCAGCGGAGGTCTCCGCGCACACCGCCGGAAAGGGTCCACTCGCCCAGCGTTTTGGAAGCGGTGGCATAAATGCCGGCATCGGCCAGCCTGTAAGCGGGAATCAGGTATTCCTCGCCCAGGTTGCGGGACTGCTGGAACATGCCGCCCACACCGGCGGCCAGTTTCCAGCCCTGACCTATCTCCAGCTGGTATTTGACATCGTAGTTAATGGTATTCAGGAGAAAGTCCAGGCCGGGCTCCGTGGCGCTTTCTTCAAATTCCTGCCGGCGGTTTTGCTGCCAGCCCACAATGGCTTTGATATGGCCGGGACCTACGTTGATGGTGTTGTCGCTTACCACTTTGAAGTGACGCACCTGCTGAAAGGGGAGGGCGGGCGTATAGCCGTAATTGCCGCCTTTGAGAAAACCGCTCTGCGGCTCGCGCTCTCCGTCTTCCACCATGCCGGGCGTAAGGTGGAAATAGCTGCCGGTGATGCGGGCGTATCCCCAGGAAGCGTTCCTGCCCAGGGTTACTTGTGCGGAACGCTCCCGGAAGCCGGAGTTGGGCACAAGGCCATCGACCTTATTTAAATAGGAGCGGGCATAGCGGTCCGAGTAGCGGGCCTTCCATATCCAGCCGCCATGGTTGCCGCCTACGGAGAGGGAGTAGGCGAGGAGGCCGTTGTTGGTCTGTCCTTCCGCCTGTACGCTGCCGCGGATGCTTCCGGGCATGGGCAGCGGCTCCGGACGAAGAATGATTACGCCGGCAAGGGCGTCCGAGCCCCATAGGAGCGAGGCGGGACCTTTGAGGATTTCTGCGGAGTGGACCCCGAAGCCATCGACCTCAAGGCCGTGTTCGTCACCCCACTGCTGACCTTCCTGGCGGATGCCGTCCGACACCACCACTACGCGATTGTAACTGAGACCGCGGATAACGGGTTTGGCTATGCCGCCGCCCGTGGTGATGGCGCTCAGACCGGGTTCATGTGCGATGGCCTCCACGATATTGGTGGCGGCGCGGGCTTGTAATTCCGTCGCGGAAACAACCGAGATGGGGGAGGGCATTTCTTTTACGCGGGTGTCGCCCGCAACGCCTGTAACCACCACTTCTCCCAGCTCCAGGTGCCGGAAAAAGACGTCGGTGGAATCAGGCTCCTGTGCACCGGCGCAGATACCGGCGCACAGCAATACCAGCATAAGTATACTTCTTCTCATTTCATGGCGAATATACAATTTTTTCCGTATCTTTGCGTGCTAAAACAAAACAAAACCAATTTTAACCTAATAATCAATGAAAAAGTTTTTGAGTGTTGTGCTGTTGTTTGCGTGCATCGCCGCATCGGCACAGGAGAAGGAGAAAGAAGTAAAGAAGGGCTGGAGCTTTGGCGTTCTGCCCACGGCTACTTATTCCAAGGACAATGGCTTCCAGGCCGGCGCCTTCGGTGACGTATATTATTATGGAGACGGCTCCACTTACCCGGATCCGCTCCACAAGATTAGCTGGGAAGGTTCCTATTTCACCAACAGCCACCGTATGCGCTTCTACCTGGCTTACGACTCCAAGTATCTTATTCCCAATATGCGCGTGAACGCTTCCGTTACCTATGTGGGAGACCCGCTGTACACGTTCTGGGGCTTCAACGGTCCGGCTTCCGTGCAGGATTACGCCCTCTGGTCCAACCGTGATATGGTAACCATGCCCGCTCTGGACGGCAGTACCAAGAATGTGAACTATTATGGCATGAGCCGCGACATGCTCCGTGTCCTGGCCAACTTCCAGGGTCAGATTGTTCCTCACCTGAACTGGGCCGCCGGCATCAACTTCTGGTATTGGAAGCTCGGCAGCATGCGTGACAACGGCGTTACCGTGAACAAGGAGACCAAGGAAAAGAAGTATTATGACACCGCAACCACCCTCTACGACAAATACGTTGCCTTGGGTGCCATTACGGAATCCGAGAAAAACGGTGGCCTGGCCCTGGAACTGAATGCCGGCGTGGTGTACGACACCCGTGACATCGAGGCCGCTCCTAACAAGGGTATCTGGGCGGAGGCTTACCTGAACGGCAATGTGCTCCAGCACCAGTACCTGAAGGCCTGCGTGTATTTCCGTCACTATGTGTCCATCCCCATTCCCATCCCTGCCGGCAATCCGGTGTTCGCTTACCGTCTGGCCTGGCAGCAGACCATCGCCGGTGAAACGCCGTTCTACATGATTCAGAACGTGCCGCTGCTGGTCCAGCGCAACATGATTTCCGAGGGCTTCGGCTCCGCCAATACCATCCGCGGTATGCGCGAGAACCGTGTGCTGGCGGAAGGCCTGGCCTGGGCCAACCTGGAACTCCGTGTCAAGCTGGTGAGCTTCAAGCTCTTCAACCAGTACTTCTATGTGGCCCTGAACCCGTTCTTCGACGCCGGTATCATCACCAAGGGGTATCGTACCAATATCATGGACGGCATTGTGAACGATCCCAACCTGATGACTGCCTATGACTATGCCGCTTATCGTCAGTATCTGGTGGACAAGAAACCCAAGGAGGTCGCTTCCTTTGACGCGGTTCACAATGACAGCTATCAGGGTACCATTTACGATGCCAACAACATGAAAAAGCTCCTCTACAGCGCAGGCGCCGGCCTCAAGATTGCCATGAACCAGAACTTTGTCGTGTCTGCAGAACTGGCCAAGTGCTTCACGCCCGGTCTGGATGCCGGCTTGTGGATTGGTATCGGTGTTAACTATCAGTTCTAAGCCATGAAAAAAGTATTGCATGTTGCGGCTATCGCGCTGATAGCCCTTTCCCTGAACAGCTGCCTGGCCGGCAAATACATGTCCAATTATGCCCTCAAGCCCACCCCGCACGGCGTGGATGACATTGAGCGCACCCGCCATAAGGCAGACTCCCTCATGCCCGGCTCCACCGCCTGGTACGACAGCCTCAAGACCCAGGGCCTTTTGAAGGATGCCTGGACCACCGGTGAGGATGGCTATAAACTCCATGCCTGCTATGTACCGGCCGCCAAGCCGGAATCGGCCCAGGGTACCGCCATCGTGGTGCACGGCTACACGGACAACCACTTTGTTTTTCTCTATCTGGTGCGCATGTACCGGGATGAACTCAATTACAACGTCTTGTTCCCGGACCTGCAGTATCACGGCTATTCGGAGGGCGACGAGGTACAGATGGGTTGGAAGGATCGCCTGGACGTGATGAAGTGGATCGAGATTGCCCACGAGACGTTCAAGGACGATTTCATGGTGCTGCATGGCGTTTCCATGGGCGCCGCCACCGTCATGATGACCAGCGGCGAGCAACTTCCGGATTATGTGAAGTGCTTTGTGGAGGACTGCGGCTACACGTCGGCCTGGGACCAGTTTGCCACCAACCTCAAGCAGAGTTTCCATCTGCCGCCGTTCCCCATCCTGAACAGCGCCAGCATCGTCACGCGCAAGCGCTAT
Source organism: Bacteroidales bacterium UBA3764 (assembly GCA_002371115.1). Taxonomy (GTDB): domain Bacteria; phylum Bacteroidota; class Bacteroidia; order Bacteroidales; family UBA932; genus Cryptobacteroides. The sequence goes on along the minus strand of DFFY01000103.1, from coordinate 3,055 downwards.
GGCTGGGGCTTCAAGGAGGCTTCTTCCGTGAATCAGCTGGCTAAGTGTGAGCGCCCCATGCTCTTTATCCATGGCGATACCGACGACTTTGTCCCGTTCGACCACATGTGGAAGAACTACAACGCCAAGAAAATGGGTTATAAGGAATACTGGGTCGCGGAAGGTGCCGTTCATGCCAACTCCTATGCCAAGTATCCGGAAGAGTACACCCGCCGGGTGAGTGGCTTTCTCCAGACCGTGAAGGACATGATTGCCGCCGGAACGTATCCCAACAAGTAAATTTCAGGCCCCTCACCCGAGGGGCTTGCTTTTATATGCCTATGAGTAACAAATACATTTTAGCACTTGACCAGGGAACCAGTTCTTCCCGCGCCATCGTCTTCGACCACGAGGGCAACTGCTGCTCGGTGGCCCAAATGGAATTCACGCAGTATTTCCCGCAGCCGGGCTGGGTGGAGCACAATCCCATGGAAATTTGGTCCAGCGAGGCCGCCGTCATTGCGGAGGCCATCACCAAGCTGGGCATCAATGGCCTGGACATCGCCGGTATCGGCATTACCAACCAGCGGGAAACCACCATCGTGTGGGACGCAGAAACGGGCGTTCCTGTCTATAACGCCATCGTGTGGCAGGACAGGCGTACATCGGCCTTCTGCGATTCTCTGAAGGGACTGGGCCTGGTGGACAAGATCCGTCAGAAGACGGGCCTGATTATCGACGCGTATTTCTCCGGAACCAAGATTAAATGGATTCTGGACAATGTGCCGGGTGCCCGGGAAAAGGCCGAGGCAGGGAAACTGCGTTTTGGCACCGTGGACAGCTGGCTGGTGTGGCAGCTTACGCGCGGTGAGGTACATGTGACGGACGTCACCAACGCTTCCCGCACCATGCTGTTCAATATCAATACTTTGGAGTGGGACGACGAACTCCTGTCCATGCTGGGCATTCCGCGTTCCATGATGCCGCAGGTGAAGTCCTCGTCGGAGGTGTACGGCTACACCAAAACCACCATCTTTGCCCACGAGGTGCCCATCGCGGGTATCGCCGGCGACCAGCAGGCCGCGCTCTTCGGCCAGATGTGCACGGAGCCGGGCTCGGTGAAGAATACCTACGGCACCGGCTGCTTCCTCCTCATGAATACGGGCTCCAAGCCCATCCTGTCGCAGAACAACTTGCTTACTACCGTTGCCTGGAAGATTGGGGACGAGGTTTCCTATGCACTGGAAGGTTCCATCTTTGTGGGTGGCTCCGTGGTGCAGTGGCTGCGGGACGGCCTGGGTGTTATCCGCTCCTCTTCGGAGGTGGAGACCCTGGCGGCTTCCGTACCGGACAACGGCGGCGTGTATTTTGTGCCCGCCCTCACCGGCATGGGCGCCCCGTACTGGGACCAGTATGCGCACGGGGTCATCTGCGGCATCACCCGTGGCACCACGGCGGCGCACATTGCCCGTGCAGCCCTGGAGGGCATTGCGTTCCAGACCATGGATATTGTGCATGCCATGGAGAAGGACGCCGGTGTGCCCCTGGCGGAGCTCAAGGTGGACGGCGGCGCTTCCCGCAACAACCTTATGATGCAGTTCCAGGCCGATATCCTGGGTGCCCGCGTAGTCCGTCCCAAGGTGACGGAAACCACGGCCCTGGGCGCTGCCTATCTGGCCGGCCTGGCCGTGGGCTATTGGGGCTCCCTGGAGGAAATCAAGGCCCAGTGGCAGGTGGAGCGCGTTTTCCGCCCCTCCGGCGCGGACATGGCCCCCGCCAAAGCCGCCTGGGCCGATGCCATTAACAGAACAATCAGTAAGTAAGATGACACAGTATTTATTTGAATTTATCGGCACACTTATTCTGGTGCTTTTTGGCGACGGGGTTTGCGCCGCCTGTTCCCTGAACAAATCCAAGGCACAGGGTGCCGGATGGGTGGTAATTGCGTTGGGCTGGGGCCTGGCGGTAATGATGGGTGTGCTGGTGGCCGGTCCGGTTTCCGGTGCGCACCTCAATCCGGCCGTGACGCTGGGACTGGCTATTGCCGGAACCTTCCCCTGGGCCAGTGTTTTGGGCTATATCGTGGCCCAGATGTTGGGCGGTTTTGTGGGCGCCGTACTGGTATGGTCCTTCTACAAAGACCATTACAAGGCAACCGCTTCGGAACCTGCCACCATGCTGGGCACGTTCTGCACCATGCCGGCCATCAAGAACCTGGCCCGCAACTTCTGGTGCGAGGTAGTGGCAACCTGCATGCTTGTGTTTATCATCCTGGCACTGGGCACTTCCGGAAATGCCTTCCGTTTAGCCGGTGCATCGGCCGCTACAGGCGCTTTGGGCTCCTGGCCGGTCACTTGCCTGATTATGGCTATCGGCATGTCCCTGGGCGGTACCACCGGGTATGCCCTGAATCCGGCCCGTGACCTGTCGCCCCGTCTGGCGCATGCCCTTCTTCCCATCGAAGGAAAAGGGGAGAGCGGCTGGTGGTATAGCTGGGTGCCGGTGTGTGGCCCGCTCGTGGGTGCCGCCCTCGCCGCCGGCCTCTACCTCCTGGTTTTATAGCTGGTCGATAAACTATTGATTAACAATGCTTTACTGAAAATCCTCGGCGCAAAAAGAG
>DFFY01000103.1:0-405 GCA_002371115.1 Bacteroidales bacterium UBA3764 | reverse complement strand
TCCTCGGCGCAAAAAGAGCCGAGGATTTTGCTATCCGCGGCGCTCCTCCTTGAGGGTGAGGCCCATGAACACGATGGCCAGGAGGCAGGCGGCCACCAGCAGCAGGAAGGTCCAGCTCCAGCCGAACTGCTGCGCCACCCAGCCAATCACGGTGTTGGCTAGGATGAACGTGCCCAGGAAGTAGCCGAAGAAGCCGGTGAGGCCGGCGGCTGTACCCGCAGCGTTCTTCGGGGCCAGGTCCAGGGCCTGCACGCCGATAAGCATCACCGGCCCATAGATGAAGAAGCCAATCCCGATGAGGCTGATAATCACCACGGTAAGGTTGTCGATAAACGCCCAGTACAGCAGGATGAACACCAGTACCAGACCCATGAACAGCATGGTGGGCAGGGCCCGCTTCCCATG
>DFFY01000055.1 GCA_002371115.1 Bacteroidales bacterium UBA3764 | reverse complement strand
CGGCCCGCACAGCTCTGGATGGGAAATGCTATGCTCCTGTATGGCTCTTCATGTCCAGTACATGAAGGTGAAACTTTAAAGGCAGGGTCCCCGTAACAAGGGGGCTAACTCTATACCCTGAATCCTTCACAGCCACAACGGTGCTAAGATAAGCTTTTTCCGGCACATGGCCAAAAAAAGAAAGAGCTATCCACATTCCCAAGAACGGTAAGCATCCTCCTTCTATTTGACAATTACGCCTGGTATCAGTGAGATGCCAGGCGTAATCTTATTTAGTCAGTATGCGGGGCACTATTTTCTTATACAAAGACAATAATTAGTTTAGCGGGTGAATTTTGACCGTCTAATTAAGAGACATCTATGGTTGTATTACTCGTGCCTAAAACAAGCCAAAGAATCCTATTGGTCGTGCCATAGTCACTACCGGTGGAGTAAATTTCATAAACATATGTATGATTGCTAGCCATAGGATAATATCGTGAATAAAGCCGATTGGAATTCACTGAAAAAACGATATCATTCGTAGCATGCGAAGCATAAAGACTATATGTCCCCTCTTCACATCCCCCTAAATAATGCGCATAGCTGTTGCTATCTATATAGAAAGGGCGCGATAGGTCAAACTTAAATGTAACAGTCATAGCTTCTTTATCAAATATTCCATACATCGCAAATCCATCTTCATAGCCCTCTATATTTTGATCACAAGATTTTTCAGAGACATCGCAAGTCATTCCCAAATAATTAGTTAGCATAACGTTTCCCTTTGTTGGATCATCACTGGGCAAAATAGAAATGGCATTACTCTTTTTTCGATTCGAACATTGTGTAGTTCTGGAACCATTGCTATCTTGAGAAGACCAGTCCGCAGTTGTCACTGAAGCAAATGCAGTTTCAGATTGAGATGTCAAGTAATAAGCCGTGATAGTTTGAGCTTCTCCAAGTGCATTGTCCGAAGAGTCAAATCCCTGATAGGCAATGTAATATAATCCAGAAGCACCAAATGCGCCAGCTATGGATGTTGGCGTATTAAGCGCTGAAATAGCTGTCCCGCTGGAAGAAATCCCCGCTTTTGCGGAGGCCTCATCTGTGGCCGCATAAAATTTAACAGATGATACGCCCGGGGACATAGAAGTAACCTGTGCCTGGATATTTGTAGATGTTCCGCCAATGGAAACGTCAAGGGTGGGCACTGTCATCAACGACAGCGGCGTAATAACCCCATTTTTTATAGTTATAGCAGCCCTGGTCTTCTTGGAGAAGATTTGCGTGGAACCCACATAGAGCGAAACGCTCAGCCTATCAGCATCTCCATTGTTTAATGCACCTGCAGGTATCGGGAAATAGAAATGATAAGTCTCAGCGGGATCCAAATTTGAAATAGTAAAAGATTTTGTATTTACTCCAGTAACTTCAGCGCTATTGTTATTCGCCAGTTGTAAACCACCTTCATATATAGCGCCGAGTTCCTCCACCATTCCAATAGCCGAAGAAGAATTGCGGAATCCAACCTTGCTAAGAGGGTGATTATTAGATGTAATAGTTACCTTCGTTGCGTATGAGGGAATATTTTTTAAGCTGATATCCAGAACCCCGGAAACGACGTTGAAAACAAACTCTCCATCAATCAATTTTCCCACCATCGGGACCAAATTGCTAAGTGGCGCGGATGGATTGTACGTAAAGTTCTCCCCCATCCATAAGAAGAGTTTTTTATTCGATTTATTGCTATACCAGTCGAAACGGGCGTCCCCGTAGAGACTATTATCCTTTGCAGGATAAAGAGCATATCCCGTATCATATGAAACTTCCTCTCCGGTGAACGTCATTTTAGTAGCACCCTCCTCTGCCGTACCTGTATATTGACGTTCATGTATATAGTTCTCGGAAGAAGTGTACATGCGGCTAATCTTTTCTTCTCCGTACCAGCTAAAAACAGCATGCGTACCGCTACTAATATTATAATTTGTCTTTGTAGGGAATCCTTCCGGAGCATTCAATACACCGTTAATTTCTACTCGACTGGGGTCAAAAACCTGCGCCGGCTCCTTAGAGCACGCCAAAACGACAATGGCCGTGAACAAGAGGGGGAATAATATCTTCTTCATAGTATGTTCAATAATTAATCGTCATCCCCCCAGTCGGCATAAACTTCAGAATCATAAGTCATATCGCTTGAAGAGCGTCCATCCTTATAAGATGTATCAAGGACAGTCTGCTCCAAAGAAAGGAAGGTCAATATAACCGCCGGAGTCACGTACAGTTCTCTTTTCATAATGTATTATCAGTTATTCGTTTTAGTGGCTTTGCAGGGATGGAGCAGCACGTGCCGCCTAATACCCAGCGTACAAATATAGGAATAAATTCAGAGAAAACAAAAAAGGCAACAGACTGATTAACAATCTATTGCCATGCTTGTTTGTACTGGGTAGGAGAATCGAACTCCTATTGCGAGATTGAGAATCTCGAGTACTAACCGTTATACGAACCCAGCGGTTGGGAATGCAAAGGTACAATAATTTTTTTATTCTGCAAATTTTTATTTCAGGAACACGAAGAAAACCGCCAGAATCATGCAGAAAAAGGCGGCCAGGTGGTTCCACTGCACCGGCTGTCCTTTGAACAGGAACGTGACAATCACCGTGAAAATGGTCAGGGAAATCACCTCCTGGATTACCTTCAGTTGCATCAGGTTGAACGGTCCCCCGTTGCCCTGGAAGCCTATCCGGTTGGCCGGAACGGTGAGGCAATACTCAAAAAAAGCGATGCCCCAGGAGAACAGGATGATGAGGATGAGCGGCCAGCCCGTGGAGATTTTCATCTCCTGCAGCTTGAGATGGCCGTACCACGCGAACGTCATGAACACGTTCGAGAAAATGAGCATAATAATGGTCCAGAAACCTTGCATACTAAATTTGTATTTGGGGCGCAAAGTTACTAACTTTGCATGATTAAACAAACAACCTGAAAATGACTCTGATTAAATCCATTTCCGGCATTCGCGGAACCATCGGCGGTGCCCCCGGCGGCGCCCTTACGCCTGTCGATATCGTCAAGTTCACGGCAGCCTACGCCGCCACCCTCCCCCAGCGCAAGCCCCAGCCCAACGGCGAGCGCTACAAGATTGTGGTGGGCAAAGACGCCCGCATGAGCGGCGACATGGTGGAACAGCTGGTTGTGGGAACGCTCGTTGGCTGCGGCATAGACGTAGTCAAATGCGGCTTCGCTTCCACCCCCACCACGGAAATGGCCGTGCTCTTTGCCCAGGCCGACGGCGGCATCATCCTTACCGCCAGCCACAACCCGCGCCAGTGGAACGCCCTCAAGCTCCTGAACGACCAAGGCGAATTCCTCACCGCCGTGGAAGGCCAGGCCGTGCTGGACCTCGCAGAGAAGGAGGACTTCAATTTTGCGGAAGTGGACCAGCTGGGCACCATCGAGGAAGAAGACTTCACAGACCAGCACCTGGACGCCGTCCTGGCCCTGCCGGCCGTGGACGTGGAGGCCATCAAGGCGGCGCACTTCACGGTGGTGGTGGACGCCATCAACTCCGTGGGCGGCATCATCATGCCCCGCCTCCTGAAACGCCTGGGCGTCAAGTGCATCGGCCTTAACTGCAATCCCACCGGAGACTTTGCGCACAACCCGGAACCGCTGCCCGCCAACCTGGTGGACCTGTGCCAGACCGTAGTGAAGGAAAAGGCGGACCTGGGCGTTTCCGTGGACCCGGACGTGGACCGGCTGGCGTTCATCTGCGAGAACGGCGAGCCCTTCGTGGAAGAATATACGCTGGTTTCCGTGGCCGATTACCTGTGCGAGCTTGCCCAGAAGGAAGGCAAGCCCATCGCCACAGTGTCCAACCTGAGCTCCACGCGTGCGCTCCGCGACGTGACGGAAAAGCACGGCGGCAAGTATTATGCCTCGGCCGTGGGTGAAGTGAACGTGACCACCAAGATGCACGAGGTGGGCGCCCTGATTGGCGGTGAAGGCAACGGCGGCGTCATCTATCCGGCCATCCACGCCGGCCGCGACGCCATGGTGGGCGTGGCCCTGTTCCTGAGCAACCTGGCCCATAAGGGGCTCAAGGTGAGCGAACTCAAAAAGACCTATCCGCAGTATTTCATCGCCAAGAACAAAATCCAGCTCAGCGACACGGCGCTTATCGACAAGATTTTGAGCGAGCTCAAGCGCATTTACGCCAAGGAGAACATCAATGACATTGACGGCGTGAAGATTAACTTCGAGGCCGACAAGACCTGGGTGCACCTGCGCAAGTCCAACACGGAACCCATCATCCGCATTTACTCGGAAGCCTCCACCATGGAAGCCGCGGAAGCCCTTGGCAATGAGGTGATTGCGGTTGCACAGAAAATAATAGGATAGTGTTCAGTTTCAGAACTACGCCGCTGGAGGACCAGCTGGACAAGGCGCTCCGGGAAGGAAAGGTGGGCTGCTTCTGCACGCAGAACTGCTGGGATACCGGCCGGGGCCGATGGATGTGGGACATTTTCCGTGAGCGCGGCAATCTGGTGACGGTGTTCAACCCGCGCGAGGCGGAGCTTACGCCGGGCACCAACCATATCGTCTTTGAAAGCGACCAGCTGGCGCAGCTGGATGCCGTGGTGGTGGAAATCCAGGACGTGGGCGTGCGGTACTTCAACTACACCAAGGACGTGATGCAGCTCATGGAAATGCTCAAGCTGCTGGGTGACGACGCCCCTTCCTTATATATCGTGGATCACATCAACCCGTCCGGCCGTGTGGTGGAAGGCTCCATCCCGGCGGTATCCGGGGAGATGTTCGTCCCCAAGGTGGCACATCGGCACGGATTGACCCTGGGAGAACTGGTTAACCTGTACGCCAGCGAGATTGGCGCCAAGTTCCCCATCCACGTGATATCGGCCATGGCCACAGACGCCAACCGGCAGCTCATGCCCTGGACCATTGCGCCGGCGAGCGATATTCCGGGCCTGTTCAGCTCTTACCTGTACAGCGGCGGCGGCCTGTGGAACAACACCACCCTTACACCGGGTATTGGCACGGCAAGGCCCTATGAATATATAGGTGCACCGTTTGTGAAGCCGCTCCGCCCGGAGGAACTGCCCCAGGCGCAAGGAGCGTTGCTGCGGCCGTGTTCCTTTACGCCGGCTGCGGGCCGATACGCGGGAGAACGCTGCTTCGGCTTCCAGATTATGCTGCTGCCCGGGGAGCCGTACCACAGCCTGCTGCACACGCTGCACCTGATGCGCTGGTTCCGTGAGCACTATTCGGCCTTTGAGTTTGAGCCGGCCTTCTGGACCAAACTGGCAGACCCGGTGCTGGAGGCGTACCTCAAGGAAGAGATTTCCTTTGACGTGGTGCAGGAGCATGTGAAACTGGAGGAGCAGAAGTGGATACGCAAGGCCAAGCGCTATTTGCTGTATGACGATGCACCGTATCGGATGAAGTGAGATGACCGGTCGTGGCCGGGAATCTCAAAAAGATTTGGAGTTATCGGCAAGAATTACTATCTTTGCGGTCCAAAATTGTTAACAATTTAAGTTTTTACGTAAAATGAAGAAAGGAATTCATCCCGAAACCTACCGTCTTGTAGCTTTCAAGGATATGTCCAATGACACCGTCTTCGTCACCCGCAGTTGCGCTCCTTCCAAGGAGACTCTCACTGTGGAAGGCGTAGAATACCCGCTGGTGAAGCTGGAAATTTCCAACACTTCCCACCCGTTCTACACGGGCAAGGTGAAGCTGGTGGACACCGCCGGTCGTGTGGATATGTTCTATCAGAGATACAAGAGCCGCAAAAAATAAGTTTTTGCAGCCACAAGGTTCAGCAGCCGGTTTCCCGCAGCGGGAGACCGGTTGTTTTTTCCCTTCTCCCCCTATAACATTTTTTCGCTATTCTCCAAATTCTGGCAAGGCTTGCCAAAATATGGAAATCGGGCACGACGGATGTAACTTGCCAAAAATTTTAAAAGGCAACGTTATGAAAAGACAAAAGACAAACCGGCAACTGCTTTGGGAAGAAGCAACCGGACACTGCGTTTACTGCGGGCACCCCGTCACGGCGGAAGGAATGGAAGTAGATCACATTACGCCCCTGAGCCTGGGCGGCGGCAACGGCATGGAGAACAAAGTGTGCTCCTGCCCGCATTGCAACGCCACCAAAGCAGACCGTTCACTGGAAGAATTCCTGGACAGCATGAGCGCCAAGGAACGCCGGCGTTACAGCAACCGCGTCAACACCCTGGCGGAACAAGGGAAAATGGACTGGGAAAAAGCAGAGCTGCTGGACCCGTACACCAAAGAAAACTGGGACACCGACTGGGATGATGAAGAAGATACTGACAGTTTGGCAGAAGAAAACGGGCTGGCAAGCATTTTGATAAACCTTTCTGCCGAAATACATATCCATTATGGCAGAGAAAAAGAAGAAAGATATAACCGAAGGAGCTGACGGAAAGAAGTTGGCAGCCTTAGAGGCCCGTCTGGAGGGCCTGAACGAGCAATTGGAAGAAGCGAAGGCCGCAACGGAAGAGGCTGGCAAAAAGACGGAAGAAGTACAGAAAAAGGCCGATGCCGCCAAGGCCGACTACCTGCGCCTGATGGCAGAGTTTGACACCTTCCGCCGTCGTACGGCAGAAGAAAAGCTTGCGCTTGTCAGCAGTGCATCGGCCGATACCATCAAAGGACTCCTTCCCATTTTGGACGACTGCGAGATTGCCCTGGCCAATCTGGAGAAGAGCACGGACAGCGAGGCCGCCAAGGAAGGCACCCGGATGATTTTTGGCAAGCTTACCAGCTATCTGAAGGGAAAGGGGCTGGAACGCATCGAGGCCAAAGGCGCAGACTTTGACACGGAGCTGCACGAGGCTGTCACCACCTTCCCCGCCCCGTCGGAGGAGCAGAAAGGCAAGGTGATTGACGTGGTCCAAACCGGATATACCCTGGGCGGGAAGGTTCTCCGCTATGCAAAAGTGGTTGTAGGAGCATAACGCTATGGCAAACAAAAGAGACTACTATGAAGTATTGGGCGTAGCCAAAACCGCTTCGGCCGACGAAATCAAGTCGGCCTACCGGAAGCTGGCCCTCAAATGGCACCCGGACCGTTGGGTAAACGGAACGGATGCGGAGAAAAAGGCCGCAGAAGACAATTTCAAGGAAGCGGCCGAGGCCTATTCCATCCTGAGCGACCCGGACAAGCGCGCCAAATATGACCAATACGGCTTTGCAGCCGATCAGATGGGCGGTGGCGCCGGCGGATTCGACTTTGGCGGCATGGACATCAACGACTTCCTGCGCAATATCTTCGGCGGCAGTTTCGGCTTCGACTTCGGCGGATTCGGCGGCGGTGGTTTTGGCGGATTCGGCGGTGGAGACAGTCAGCCGCGCACCCTGCGCGGACGAGATATCCGCACCAGCGTCAAACTTACGCTGGAGGAAATCGCCAATGGCTGTGACAAGGAAATCTCGCTGGAACGTGCCCGTCCCTGCCCGGACTGCGGCGGGAAAGGTGCCAAGAACAGTTCTGACATCAAAACCTGTCCCACCTGCGGTGGCCAGGGCCGTGTACGCCAACAGGCACGCGGCATCTTTGGCATGACCTACACCATCGGTGCATGCCCTCAGTGCCAGGGAGAAGGGATAATCATTACCAATCCCTGCCGGCGCTGTAACGGAACCGGCCTGGAGCGTCGCCGAGAAATCGTCAAAGTCCACATTCCTGCCGGCGTGGAAAATGGGATGCAAATCACCATCCGAGGAGAAGGTCATGCCGCTCCGCACGGCGGGGTAAACGGCGACCTGCTGGTTGTTATTAATGAAGTGCAGCATCCGCAGTTGCAGCGGGATGGCAACAACCTCTTTTTCACCCGTGTGATTTCCGTCATGGATGCCATGCTGGGCTGCGAGGTCTCAATCCCCTGCCTGGACGGTAGCTATAAAGTGAAAGTGGAACCCGGAACCCAGTCCGGCACCGTGGTTAAATTGCGTGGAAAGGGACTGCCCAGCGTACAGGGCTACGGCCGCGGCACCGGAGACCTATACGTCAAGTTCCTGGTTTGGGTGCCCCGCAAACTTTCCCGCAGCGAGAAAGAAGCACTGGAGCAAATGCGCAGCAGCAATAGCTTCACGCCGGATCTCTCCCGCGAAGACAAAGCCACCTTTGACAAAGTGAAGAATATTTTCTAATTTTTTCTTAAAAAGTTTTGGATGTTTGCAAATATTTAGTACCTTTGCAGTCCCAAAACAAAACGCAACCTCTTGTCAGGAGCCAAACCGCAATGTTGCTTAAAGAGAATAGAAATTATGGATTTGATTAAAATTGCAGAGCAGGCTTTCAATAACGAGAAAGCAGCCTCCTATCCGGAGTTCAAGGCCGGTGATACCATCACCGTTACCTACAGAATCAAGGAAGGTGATAAGGAAAGACTCCAGAAGTTCCGCGGTGTCGTTATCCAGATCAGTGGTATGGATCCGTTCACCAAAACTTTCACCGTCCGCAAAATCGCCAGTGGCGTGGGAGTAGAAAGAATTTTCCCTTTCCAGTCTCCGTTCATTGACAGCATCGAGGTCAACAAATATGGTAAAGTGCGTCGCGCACGTATCTTCTACCTCCGTGACCTTACCGGTAAAAAGGCCCGCATCCGCGAGAAAGTTTACACTGCTGAAAAATAAGGAAGCGGCCTAAAGGCCCTCCGAAATGGCTCCATAGCTCAATTGAATAGAGCATTTGACTACGGATCAAAAGGTTACAGGTTTGAGTCCTGTTGGAGTCACAGAAAAACCCCTTTGAGAGCATCTCAGAGGGGTTTTTCATATAAAATGTCCCAATGAATTGCACATATACCTTTCTTGGACATCATTAACAGCTGTTTCATGTTGTAGTATTCATTGATTATCCCAGGCAGCAAGGGCCTCCTTGGCCGATCCATAGATACCGCCCACTTGGCGGAAGCCCCTGGATACCAAGGCAAACTGTCCTTCCGTGACTTCAATGACATAATATGAACCACGGTCGCTGCGCATGCAGCGGATGTCTTTGAAGAATTGGTTGCCATCGATATACAGCGCCTGCCAGTTCCAGTTAAGAAGGCAGTCGCCATAACTGTTCCGCTGGACAATGGCGTCGTCAAACAAAACCATATCTTCGGCAAGGATGAAATTCCGAAGTCCGGCATGAAGGCATGTCTTTGGATTTCCTTCCGAATCTTTTTTCTGTTCAATCACAAAATAACGGCCGTCCACCTTCATGGGCGCAATTTTTACATTATATCCATTGGCTACCCAATAACCGGAGGCGGGATCTTTGTAGATTTTATACCCTCCCTCATACTCCTCAACGATAAACTGGCCCTCAGCCTCAAATCGAATGTCTTTGAGTGCGAGTT
>DFFY01000016.1 GCA_002371115.1 Bacteroidales bacterium UBA3764 | reverse complement strand
CTAACCAACTGAGCTAAGGAGGAATATTTTCCGTTATTTCCGTAACGGGATTGCAAAGGTACAATCTTTTTTGAATTCTGCAAAGCTTTTCAAGAAATTTTTTCAAAAGATTTATTGTGCCGGAATTTTATGTATCTTTGTAAGTTCTTTTGTGTTTCTTAGGAAAAATGGACATCGACCTGTTGGCAAGAATGGTGAAAGAAGTGGTGATGGACCACGACACCGTGACGCTTCCTGGCGTAGGAAGTTTTGTCGCGGAACTGGTCCCTGCAACCTTTGCGGACCGCGGCTATACCATCCTGCCGCCGTATCGCCGTTTGTATTTCTCTCCCAAACAGGGGGAGGATACGCTTTTGGTCGATTTGTACGTCCGGGCCAACCATGTGCCGGAGGCGGACGCTATCCGTATTCTCACGGACTTCCTCTCGGAAATGAAGGAGGTGCTCAAGGTAAAGAAAACCATTGTTTTTCCCGGCTTGGGCCGTTTGCGCGCCACACGGGAGAATCATTTCTTCTTTGTGGCCGATGAGGATCTGGACATCTATCCTGCCGGTTTTGGCTTGCAGCCCATTTCCCTCAAAACGCACGAAGAAACCAAGGAAGAAGTGGAGGATGCTGTCTCCGCCCTTGCCTCCATCCTGGAGGAGAAGCCTACGGAAGGAGATTTCCCGACTTCGCCTGCGGCTCCGCTCGAAATGACAGAGGAGCCCGAACCGGCCCCTGTCATTCCGGCCGAAGTGGAGGAATCTCACGAGATGGCCGATCAGGTAAGTCATGACGAGGCTCCCGTGCACCGTGGCAAGAAAGTGCTTCTGTGGACCCTCATCGCCCTGTGCGTTGTGTTGCTCCTGGCCGCCGCAGCCCTGGCCGTGGCGGGCCGCGTGGCGCCCGAATGGCTGGACAGTTTCCTGTATTCTCCGGAAGAGTTGGAAGTATTATATAAGTAGTGTAAATGAAGCCGGTCAGTAGAGAAGGATATAAATTCAAACAAACTATCTGCATTCCGTGTTATCAGGCGGACCGCCAACTTGTGCTGCGGCCTGCCGCATTCATGGATTTGGCCCAGGAAATTGCCTACTGGGCTGCCCAGGAACTGGGTTTCGGCTACGATACCCTGCATATACATCACACCGCCTGGGTGCTCAGCCGCATGCACATCCATTTTGTAAAGCCCTCCAGCTGGCGGGAACAGGTGTCCCTCTACACCTGGCACAAAGGTTCCGCCGGTCTTTTCTACATGCGAGACTTCGACCTGCAGAACCAGGCGGGGGAGCACAGCGTCATTTGCACCAGTTCCTGGGTGGTTATCAACGAGGAAACCCGTCGTCTGGTGCGTCCGGAAGAACTGGCCCATTTCCTGGAGGTGGATTATCAGGTGGACGACGCCATCGCGGAGCCCGCTCCCAAAGTGGTCCTTCCCAAGGGCGTGGAAGCGGAATGCGTGGCAGAGCACCGCGTCGCGTTCTCGGATTTGGACCTCATCGGCCATACCAACAACGCGCGATACGTGGTTTGGGCCATGGACTGCCTTCCGCTGGAGCAGGCGGAGCAGCCCCTGAAAGACTTGTACATTAATTTCAACAAAGAGACCAAAGCCGATGAGCAGGTGCAGCTTTTCCGCCTGCAGGACGGCTCCTCCTGGTATGTGGAAGGCCGCGTGGACGGCAAGTCCTGCTTTGTGGTAAAACTGGAATATTGACTATGAAAGATTTGTTTTTTGGATATGGCGTGGCCCATAGCATCATGCTTCTGGCTTTCGTGATTGGCATCGGCCTTTTCCTGGGCCGTTTCAAGGTGAAGGGCATTTCCCTGGGCTCTACCTGGATTCTGTTCCTGGGCATCCTGATGGGCCATCTGGGCTTCCAGATGGACCTGGACATGCTGCATTTTGTGAAGGAGTTCGGCCTCATCCTCTTTGTGTTTTCCATCGGCTTGCAGGTAGGCCCCGGCTTCTTCCATTCGTTCAAGAGCGGCGGCGTCAAGATGAACCTGCTGGCCGTAATGAACATCCTGCTGGCGGTCGCTGTCACCTATGCCCTGTCGGCCATTACCGGCGAAAGCCTTTCCACCATGGTGGGTGTGATGTCCGGCGCCGTTACCAATACGCCCGGTCTGGGTGCGGCCCAGCAGACGTTTGTGGATACCGCCGTGGCGGGAGGTACCAGCGCCCTGGCGGCCGGCGAGGCTTCCGGTCATTTGGCATCGGCCTATGCCGTAGCGTATCCGATGGGTGTGATTGGCGTCATAGGCGTCATTCTCCTGTTCAAGGCGCTGTTCAAAATTGACCATAACAAGGAACTGGCGGCGCTGAAGGCGGAGGATGACGAGGTGGAAAAAGCCCGCCGCATGCATGTGATGGTGGAAAACCCGGCCATTTTCGGGCGCAAGCTCTCGGCGGTTCTGCAGGAATTCGGCGGTGACTTTGTGGTGTCCCGCGTCATGAAGGGCGACGAAATCCTGTTCCCGCAGCCGGAGACCATCCTGAACGAAGGCGATAAGCTGCTGATTGTCACCTCGCAGAATGAGGTGGACAAAATTCGCATCCTCTTTGGCGAGGAAGTTCCCATGCACCAGGCCGACTGGGTGGTGAAAGACCACAACATGGTTACCCGCCGCATTGTGGTCACCAACGGAAAACTTACCGGTAAAAAGCTGAAGGAACTGGGCTTCCGCAGCGCTTACGGCGTGAGCGTCACGCGTGTCATCCGTGCCGGCGTGGAACTGGTGGCCAGCCCCAACCTGTACATCCAGGTTGGCGACGGCCTCATGTGCGTGGGTACGCTTAAAAACATCGAGAACCTGGCCAAGAAGGTTGGAAACTCCAACGATGCCCTGAACAAACCCAACCTGGTGCCCATCTTCCTGGGAATTGTGGTGGGTATCATCTTCGGCTCCCTTCCTATTCGTTTCCCGGGCATTCCGCAGGCTATCAAACTGGGCCTGGCCGGCGGTCCGCTCATCATTGCCATCCTGCTGGGCCACTTCGGCCCCAAATATAAGATTACCACATATACTACCACCAGCGCCAATCTGATGCTGCGGGAGATAGGCATTGCCATGTTCCTGGCAGCCGTGGGAATCGGCGCCGGAGCGGACTTCTGGAGCTCCATTGTGGGCGGCGGCTATTGGTGGATTCTGTACGGTGCGCTCATTACGCTGGTGCCGCTGTGCATCACCTTCATTGTGGCCCGTGCCTTCTGCCACCTGAATTTCTACCAGATTTGCGGCCTCATCAGCGGCTCCTGCACCAATCCGCCGGTCCTGGCCTTCGCCCAGGGCATGTATGGCAGTGATTACACCTCCGTGAACTACGCCACGGTATATCCGCTTTCCATGTTCATGCGTGTGCTGGTGGCGCAGCTGCTCATCCTGATAGCGATGGCGTAAGTCATGATAGACCTGGTGTATCCTCCGGAGCCTGCTCCGTTGTTTCCCCGTCCCTCTATCGCGCGCCCGGGCAGGCGGGCCTTCCCCACGGGGGAGATGCTGCCGCTCATTGAACCGTCCGGACTGGTCTATGGCCAGGCTACGCGTGCCTGGTGCCACAGTGGCTCCCAAGTGCTGCATCCGGTGGTGCATCTGCATATCGTGGACCGTTTCGGCAAAATATATCTGCAGAAACGGGCCCTGACCAAGGACCTCCTTCCCGGCTATTGGGATACGGCTGTCGGCGGCCATGTCACCTATGGCGAGCAGGCCGTGGAGGCATTATATCGGGAAGCTGCGGAGGAACTGGGCCTGCACGCCTTCAATCCCATTCCGCTGACCACGTACACCTATGAGACCGGGCGCGAGCGTGAATTCGTATTTATTTACGGCATGGTGGGCCATCCGGACCTTGCTCCGGACGAGTCGGAAGTCTCCGAAGGAAAGTGGTGGGCGCCGGAGGAATTGGATGCCGCCTTCGGAAAAAATATCCTCACGCCCAATTTTGAGTCGGAATTTCCTCAGATTCGTGCCCGATTAATGGCATTATTGTAGGATTTACCCGAAAAAAGCCGTAACTTTACAAGGTTATGGCATCAGATATCGACAAATTCGTACATGACCAGCTGTCGGTGTGGCCGGCGGTGGCGGCCAAGTACCGGGCGCTCAAGAGTACCCGTACCCGCACTCTGCCGCTACGGGGTATGCTGGTCACGCTCCAGTCCAACCCGGGTCGTATGCCCGTCTTCGACCACGGCTGTCCGCTGTGCGAGGAAAATTACATGGAGCACCAGCATACGCTGCCGTTCGAGGGCCGGAAGGGCCGCAAATACAACATCCTGGTAAACCGGGCGCCCATTTTCCCCAACCATCTGGTCATTACGCGCGATATCCATGCGCCGCAAACCATTTGGCACCGTTTTCCGGACATGCTGGACCTGGCGGCACAGCTGGATAA
Source organism: Bacteroidales bacterium UBA3764 (assembly GCA_002371115.1). Taxonomy (GTDB): domain Bacteria; phylum Bacteroidota; class Bacteroidia; order Bacteroidales; family UBA932; genus Cryptobacteroides. The sequence continues at coordinate 7,066 of DFFY01000016.1, read as the reverse complement.
CTATATTGTTTTCTATAACAGTCCCAACAGTGGCACGTCGGTTCCGCAACATGCGCATTTCCAGGCTTGCCCCAAAGGCTACATGCCGCTGGAGCGGGTGACGGAGCGCCTGCTCCGGGCTGTGCGGGCGGGTGAGACGCCGCAGGAACTTCGTTTCATTGCTTCCGTTCGGGATGCACAACTTTTTCATTATCAAAAATTTAATCGCGGCGTTTTTATGCTGCGCGCCACCACGGCCAAGTCCATGGCCAAACTGTTTTATCGTTTGCTGGACTGCCTGAATCTGTTGGCGGAGGAAACGGAGCCGCGCTTCAATGCGTTCACCTATTGCAGTGAAGGAGAGTTCCGCTCGCTGGTCACCCTGCGCAGCGCATCGCGCCCGCAGTGCTATTTCGCGGAGGGGGAAGCCCATTTCTCGCTCAGTCCCGGAGCGGCCGACATGGCCGGCTTTGTGGTGGTGCCGGAGGAAGGGGACTTCGACCGCCTGAACGCCCCTGTCCTTACGCAGATTTATGACGATGTCACTTTGTCCGCGGCAGAGGAGGAAAGGCTGCTGTGGCGTCTGGTGCGCACCCAGCCCCGTATTGAGGTGGGCATTGTCGCAGCGCCGCAGATAGGCTTCGAGATTATTTCCGACGGGGCGGGTCCGCAGCAGGTATCGTACCGTGAAGGGAAAATAGACTATAATGGCGTGCTGTACGATGAACTTGTCTTTGAGGCGGTTACCATATCCACGCTTTTCGCGGAACCCTCGTTCATCCTGTACGGAGGCGGGGAGCCCATGCGCTTTGCCGGTACGCTCAAATTCATTGTGGACGAGGGAAAGGTGCAGGCGGTAAATCTCATCGGCATGGAAGATTACCTTCTCAGCGTGGTCTCTCTGCTGCCGGAAGAGGAGCGCAAGGAGCAGGCCGTGGCCATCCGTACGCGCCTCATGGAACTGGTGGCCCGCCGGGAAGCCGGCCACAAGGCGTCGAGCGGTCCGGACCTGGTGAGTACGGAGGAAGTGGTGACGTGGCTCACCCATCGGCCTGCCTCACCGGGAAAACCGGAAGAGGCGCCCGTACACGCCCGGTACGATGTTTGTGCCGGGGACCATTGCTGGCGTTATGTCGGCCTTACAGACCGGGCCGATGCCCACGCCCGCACAGTTATTGACGAAACTTGGGGACAGACCAATGGCAACGATAGGCATATTTGACTCCGGATGCGGCGGCCTCTCGGTTTACCGGGAGCTTGTAAAAGTGCTGCCGCAGGAGCGGTATCATTATTATTCAGACAATGCGCATTGCCCGTATGGGGAAAAAACGCCGCTCTATATCCAGCGCCGCGGCCGTTTCATTACGGAATTCCTCCTGGACAAGGGGGCCGATATCATTGTGGTGGCTTGCAACACGGCCACTGCGGCGGCTATCGCCACGCTGCGTGCGGAGTACCCGGACGTGCCCTTCGTGGGCATGGAGCCGGCCGTGAAACCGGCGGCGCTGGGTACCCGGAGCGGTGTTATTGGCGTACTGGCTACGGCGGGTACGCTCAAGGGTTCCAAATATCTGAATACAAGGGGATTATACGAGAGCGACGTGCGCATCGCCGAGCATGTGGGCCAGGGTTTTGTAGAATTGGTGGAGGCCGGCAAACTGGACGGCCCGGAGGTGGAGGCCGTCGTACGGGCGTCGCTGCAGCCGCTGCTGGACGCCGGGGCCGATACCATCGTCCTGGGGTGCACGCACTATCCCTTCCTGCAGCCGGTGATTGAGCGGCTCTCCGGCCCGTCCGTGCGCGTAATCGACCCGGCTCCTGCCGTGGCCCGGCAAACCGTACACGTGCTGGAGCAGCGCGGCGTAGTCACCGGTGCGGGCCCGTTCTCCGTGGAGTTGCATGCTTCCGGTGACCCCGCCGCCCTCCGGCGCATTTTTGCCCTGGTAGAGGCTGGTCGGTAAACGCCTGAAAATGAGTGATTTGCTGTAAATCCTCGGCTCTTTTTGCGCAGAGGATTATTCGTAAACAATTGACACATAATAAGATGCGTATCAGTAAAAATGGCTTGATTTTGCTTGTGGCCCTGTTGTTCGGGCAAATGTTGCACGCGCAGGTGCTCACCGGTATCGATGTATTGCAGCTCAACGGCTTCGAGGAGCTGCGGGGCAAACGGGTGGGGCTGGTGACCAATCCCAGCGGGGTGGACCGGAACCTCCGTTCCACCATAGATATCCTGTTCGAGGCGCCTGAGGTGAACCTGGTGGCCTTGTACGGTCCTGAACACGGGGTCCGGGGCGATGCCTATGCCGGCGACCATGTGGAAGGCGGCAAGGACCCCAAGACCGGCCTGCCGGTGTTCTCCCTTTATGGCAGTACGCGCGAACCTTCTCCGGAAATGCTCAAGGGTGTGGATGTGATGGTGTACGATATCCAGGACGTGGGCGTTCGCTGCTACACCTTCATTTCCACGCTGGGTCTGGTGATGCGCGCCTGCGGCAAGGCGGGGATTGAGGTGCTGGTGCTGGACCGTCCCAATCCGCTGGGCGGCAACAAGGTGGAAGGCCCGCTGGTGGAGGACGGTTTTTACTCCTTCGTGAGCCAGTTCCACATCCCCTTTGTGTACGGTCTCACCGTGGGTGAACTGGCCGCCCTCATCAACGAGGAAGGCCTGAACAAAGGTCAGAAAGGGGACCGGGAGCACGTCAAGTGCAAGCTCAACGTGGTCGCCATGCGCGGCTGGCACCGCTGGATGCAGTTCCGGGACACCGGCCTGCCGTGGATTCTGCCTTCTCCCAACATCCCGTCCATGGAAAGCGCCCTCTGCTACGCTTCTTCCGGTATCTGCGGAGAATACGGTCACATCCATACAGGCGTAGGCTACACCATCCCGTTCCAGACTTTTGCCATGGATTGGATCGATGCCGATGCCCTCAAGGCCCGCCTGGACAGCTACAACCTTCCGGGCGTAGCGTTCCGCACCATCCATTACAAGCCCATCGCCGGCTACTTCAACGGCATCCTGGTGCATGGCGTGCAGTTCTTCTTCACGGACTTTGAGAAGGCTCCCGTGTCGCTGCTGCAGTTCTATGTGATGCAGGCCGTACAGGAGCTCTGGCCCAAGCACAACCCTTATCCGCTCAAGAAGACCCGGATGCTGGATATTGTCTGTGGTACGGATTATGTAAGAATCAACTTTGGAAAGCGTTTGAAGGTGGCCGATATTCAGGCGTACTGGAACAAGGACGCCGATGCCTTCAAGGCCCTTTCCCGCAACTATTATTTATACGAATAAGCTTTAAAACTGAGACGCTATGAGACGATTTTTTACTTATGCCGCTTCTGTTGTCATGGCACTGTCCCTGATTGCAGCGCCTGATATGCCGGCTCAGTCCCGCTCTTCCCGTTCCGGCGGCGGCTCCTCCGCTACCCGTTCCAGCAGCAGCTCCCAGGTGAGCCGTTCTTCCGGCAGCAGCCAGCAGGTTACCCGTTCCACGGGCAGTACCACCCGTTCCAGTGGAACCACCGTCCGTTCCAGCGGCAGCAGTTCCCAGGTGAGCCGCTCTTCCGGCAGCAGCCACCAGGTTACCCGTTCCACGGGCAGTACCACCCGTTCCAGCGGCAGCAGCTCCTCCCAGGTGAGCCGTTCTTCCGGCAGCAGCCAGCAGGTTACCCGTTCCACGGGCAGTACCACCCGCTCCTCCGGCAGCAGCTCCCAGGTGAGCCGCTCTTCCGGCAGCAGCCAGCAGACCACCCGCTCCTCCGGAACCACCACCCGTTCCAGTGGAACCACCGTCCGTTCCAGCGGCAGCACTTCCTCCGTGAGCAGCAGTTCGCAGGCGCGTTCCGCCAGTAGCAGTTCATCCACTTCTACCGTGAGCAGCAGTTCGCAGGCCCGTTCTGCCGGCAGCCAAGTTGCACCTCCTGTCACCGGCACCACCGTACGCTCCTCCAACGTGAGTCGCAGCGGCCTCACCTCCAGCGTAAGTCAGGCCGATTCTGCCCCGGTGAATCCCACCTATCGTGACGACGGATTCAATTACCGCTACAGCGACGACATGCGCGTGGACGACCGCCACAACATGTACCGCGTTGCCCCGCGTCACCGCGACCCCATGCCCTGGGACCGTCCCGGCTACTTCTGGGGCGACCACCCGCACTACTACGGCTACCGTATCCACAGCCTGCCGCCGCACTGGCGCCGCATCCGCCACTGGGGAATGGACTATTATTACTACAACGGCATTTATTACCGTCCGTTTGGCGGCGCCTATGTAGTCTGCCGTCCTCCGTTTGGCACACCGCTGGAGGCTGCCATCGACAGGGCCATCTTCCGTGCCATCCGTTTCGCGTATTACTGCGACACCTATCGTACCTATTCGCGCACCTTTGACTATTACAATGTCATTGCCCGGCAGAACCTGCTCATCGCCCAGCAGAATGCAAGGCTCATCGCCCGGCAGAGTTCGTACGCTATCAACGCCAACCGGGCGCTGTCCGCATACGAGCTGGCCAATCGCCTGGGACTGGTGCAGAGCTATGCCTATGCCAACGCCGAGTACTTCTACCAGGACGGCGTGTTCTACACCATCTCCGCTTCCGGCGTGTATTCCACTATCGTCCCGCCTGCAGGTGCCCTGGTAACCTCCCTCCCGGACGACTACGAGACCATCGTCATGGATGGAATCGAGTACTATATGGTGGACAATACCGTGTACCGCACCACCCTGTTCGAGGGCGTTCCTTACCTGGAAGTGCTGGGCCAGATGTACGGCTCGCTCTACACCCAGTACAATGTGTACCGGTAGATACTGGTCAATAAATAGTTGAGCCTTAATACGTTGCTTATAATCCTCGGCGCAAATAGAGCCGAGGATTTTGCGTAAAATGCTGATAGTTAGTAGTTTATTAGCCAGTAGAGGAGCGGTGCTGTGGCGCGTGGGGAGTTTAGCGAATTTTTCGTATATTTGCAAGTTATGATTACACTGGAACAAATCAAGGACTTGCAGGAGCGCATACAGGCGCTGGATGCCTGCCTGGACATCACTGGAAAGCGGAAGGAAGTCGCTTCCAAGACGGAGGAAACGCTGGCCCCGGACTTTTGGTCGGACCCCAAAGCGGCGGAGGCCTTCCTGAAAAAACTCTCCGGCATCAAGTCATGGGTGACGGATTATGACAAGGCCAAGGGGCTTGCCGATGACCTGGACGTACTGTACGAATTTGCCAAGGACAGCATCGCCGGCAGGGAAGAGGAGGCCGTGGAAACGGACGAAACCCGCGAGTTGGAGCAGAGCTTCCAGCAGGCGACAGACGCCGTGGAGGCCTTGGAACTCAGGAACATGCTGGGCAACGAAGGCGACAACCTGGGCGCCGTGCTCACCATCAACTCCGGCGCGGGCGGCACCGAATCCAACGACTGGAGCGCCATGCTCATGCGTATGTACCTCCGCTGGGGAGAGCGCAACGGCTACAAGATGACGGTGACCTCCCTCCTGGAAGGCGAGGAAGCCGGCATCAAAAGCTGCACCATCGAGGTGGAAGGGGACTATGCCTATGGCTACCTGAAGGCGGAAAACGGCGTGCACCGCCTGGTGCGCATCTCGCCCTTCAATGCCCAGGGAAAGCGCCAGACCACCTTCTCCAGTGTATTCGTATATCCGCTTGTCGATGACAGCATCAACATAGAAATCAATCCCGGCGACCTGGAATGGGACACCTTCCGTAGCGGCGGCCATGGCGGTCAGAACGTGAACAAGGTGGAAACCGGCGTCCGTGTACGCCACATTCCCTCCGGCATCATGGTGGAAAATACGGAAACCCGCAGCCAGCAGGACAACCGCCAGCGCGCCCTCCTTATCCTGAAATCGCGTCTGTACGACATCGAGCTCAAGAAGCGCCAGGAAAAGCAGGCGGAACTGGAAGGCCAGAAGAAGCGCATCGAGTGGGGTTCCCAGATTCGCAACTACGTACTTCACCCGTACAAGCTGGTGAAAGACCTCCGCACCGGTTACAACACGGCCGACACCCAGGCCGTGCTGGACGGCGACATCAACGAATTCATGAAAACCTATCTGATGGGTAAGGGCAGCGCCGTTACCGATCCCGACAATCTGGACTGATGAAAAGAATCCTCCTCATTCTTTCCGTCCTGGCGCTTGCCTCCTGCGGCCACCGCGTAAAACCGGTCCATTCTGAGCCGGTTACGGTGAGGGTGACCACCATTGAGGCGGAGACCACCCATGTGCAGGCTTCGTATGTGGGCAAGGCGGAGGCTGCCGGAACCACCACCGTCACGGCCCCGTATGCCGGCACGCTGGTGGATATTCCCGTGAAGCAGGGGCAGAGCGTGAAAAAAGGCCAGGTGCTCTCCCGCGTGTATTCGGAGCAGGTGAAGTCGGCCTTTGACATGGCCCGTGCCTCGCTTGCACAGGCCCAAGACGGTTTCGAACGCATCCAGAAACTGAAGGAGGGCGGTGCCGTGGCCGATGTGAAAGTGGTGGAGATTGAGACGCAGCTCTCGCAGGCCCGCGCCGCGCAGGCCGCCGCCCGCCGGACGCTGGAAGAAGGGACGCTCACCGCACCCTTCGACGGTGTAGTCGGCGCTGTATATGCCCAGAAAGGCATTCGGGCCGATGCTCTTCAGCCGCTGGTACAACTGTTGGACCGCAGTGGCACTTACGTCCGCTTCCCGGTTCCGGAAGGGGAGATTATGCAGCTGGAACCCGGCATGGACGTGGAGGTGGAAGTGCCCGCCCTGGGCAGGACGTTCCAGGCTACACTGGAGACCAAAGGCGTGGTGGGACAGGCCCTGTCCCATACCTATGACTGTCTGGCGCGGGTAGAAGACGCGTCGCTCCTGCCCGGCATGGTGTGTAAGGTGCGTATTCTCATGCCGGCGGACGTGCGCATCCTCTGCCCGGCCGGCGCCGTGCGCACCGGAGCGGAGGGGCGGTATGTCTGGTGCGTGGAGCAGGGTGTCGTCGTCCGTAAGTCGATTGTCGTCGGCGGATACAGCGGACGGAACATCGTTGTGGAAAGCGGCCTCCGGAAAGGGGACCTGCTCATAGTGGAAGGCACCCGCAAGGTCTCC
>DFFY01000025.1 GCA_002371115.1 Bacteroidales bacterium UBA3764 | reverse complement strand
CCCTTCTTGTTGGACAGGATGCGGTTCAAAAGGGTGGTTTTGCCGCTTCCCAGGTATCCGGTGAGCAGAAGCACCGGCACTTCTTTTCTGTTCATCTGTATTTCCATAACTTAATCCACATGCGTGGGGGCTTCCTCGCCCAGACGGGCTTCCGCCACGTTGAGCACAAAGTCGCCCACTTTCTCCAATTCGTTCACCAAATCCATATATACCGTACCGTTGTCGTAGGAGTACACATGGTTGTCCACGTCTGACAGGCTCTGCTGCTTGAGAACATTGCGCTTGTCGTTGATGCGGCATTCATAATTGGCCGATTCCTCAATGGTGAAGTCTTCCCTGCGTCCTTCCAACATCTGGTTCATCCGCGCCATGGCGCCCTTCACCAACTCGTGCATCTGCACTACGCCGCCCCACTGTTCGTCGTCAAAATGCACATCCTTGTCCCGTTTGCGCTGGACGATACGGGCCAGGTTGAAACAGCTGTCGCCAATGGACTCCAGTTCCCCGATTTCCCTGTTCATTCCCCGAATCTTCTGCTTGGTATCGTCCGAGAGGTGGGCATCGCTCACCTGCCCCAGATACTTGCCAATCTCGTTCTCCATCTTGTCGGACTCGTCCTCGTACTTCTTGATACGGTCGAACAGTTTGCCAAAGGCATCGTCGTCCTTTATCTCCCACAAATCCTTTACCATATCCAGCATCTTCTGCATCTGCTGACCAAAGACGGCAATTTCCTTCTGGGCCTGCAGGACGGAGATTTCCGGGGTTTTCATGATACCGCTGTTGATAAATTGCAGCCGGAACTCGTCCTCCTGCTCCGCCTTGCGCGGTTTGATAATCCAGCACACCAGTTTTTCAATCTGCGGAATGAACCAGATAAGGATGGCCGTATTGATTAGGTTGAAAGCCGTATGGAAGGCCGCCAGGGCAAAGGAAAGCTGCGTGGGCGACTGACTGTCCGCCGTAGGGTCCAGCCCCACGAGGCCGCAGACAAAACGGACGAAGGGGAAGAAGAAAACCAGCACCCAGAGCACGCCGAACACATTGAACAGCATGTGCGCCATGGCCGTTCTCCGCGCCTGGGTATTGGCCGACATGGCCGCCAGGTTGGCGGTAACGGTGGTGCCGATATTTTCGCCCATCACCAGGGCGATACCCTGATAGATGGTGATGGCGCCGGTAGAGCAAAGCACCATGGTAATGGCCATGAGGGCCGCCGAAGACTGCACCATGGCCGTAAGGATGGAGCCGATGACGAGGAACAGCAGGATGGTGCCGTAATTGGTCTGGAAACTGGCGAAGAAACTCACCACGGCCGGCTTGCTGGCCAAATCCATTTCCACCCCCGTTTCCTTGAGCATGCCCAGGGCAAAGAGCAGGAAGGACAGGCCGAAGAGAAAATCGCCGATGTAACGGTGCTTCCCCGTCTGGATGAGGATGATACCTATCAGGAAGGCCGGCCATACCAGCATGGTCACGTTGAACGAGAAACCCGCGCTCATGATCCAGGCGCTCATGGTTGTGCCGATGTTGGCGCCCATAATGATGGAGATAGCCTGTGCCAGCGTGAGGAGGGCAGCGTTTACAAAAGAGACCGTCATGACGGTAGTTGCGGCCGATGACTGTACGGCGACCGTGACCAAAGCCCCGGTGAGCACACCGGAAAAACGGTTGGTGGTCATGGCGCCCAACATGTGACGCAATTGAGGGCCGGCCATCTTTTGCAAAGCCTCACTCATGACTTTCATGCCATAAATCAGGAGGGCGATGCTGCCCAGAAGTTTGAAAATCAGAAGAGCAATGTCCATTTGACGTTGGTTTTGATGCGAGAGTACAAAGATACGAATTATTTTTCGTAACTTTGGATGTTTTATTTCCACAGATGAAAAGAACTTTTTTGATCACTTGCCTTCTCTTCCTGTCTCTGACCTTGTTGGCCCAGCAAATCCGGACCAACTACCGCTCGGAGGGCATGACGCATATCGCGACAGATTATGAGCCCCTGTTGCTGGACGACATTCCCGCTCAGCTGCGGGTGGAGTTGGTGGGGTTCCCGGACGGGTCTTCGCTTTACCTGCTTTATATCAACCTGGTACAGAAAAACGCCACGGTCGTTCCCAAAGGGGTGAAAATGGCGTTCACGCTCAGCAACGGAAAACTGGTCCGTGCAGAGCAAATCGGCCAGCCTTCCGCCACCCCGCGCCGCATGGATGACGGCAACGTCCTCAACCGTCTCAAATACGCCGTGGAACCGGCCGACATGGAAAAACTGGTACGCGGCATCAAGTCCATAGACCTTGTCACCGGCTGGAGTCCGGACGACTACATTGCCGCCAGTTTTGCGAACAACGAGCTGGGCGAGCTGCTCACCAAGCACTGCCAAGCCATCCTGAAGGCGGCCGACACCACCATCGACCTGCAGGCCAGCATGTCCGGATACACGGAAAACGTGAACAGCATCCTGTCCACAGCCAACCCCGTGGTGGCCCGCGGCAAGCAGTTTGACTACAACCTCCTGCTTACCCACCTTTATTACAAAGGCACCAACGAGGAAGATATGGACCTGGCGTTCGTAATCGGTACGCATGACAGCTACCACATCCCCGTGGACTCCCCCGTCCGCTTCACCCTCACGGACGGTTCCGTCATCGAACTGCTTCAAGCCCGTGACGATGTCAACTTCGTATATGTGTACCCTACCATGGAAGACATGTACCGGATGACCGGCCTGGGAATCAGCGGCATTACCATCGGGTACGACGGCGGCATCCTGGCAGACAGCTTTACCCCCGGCGAGCAGACCGACGGTTTCTCCGACGCTGTGAACCAGGAGTTCCAACTCCTCCTCTCCGTAAGTCCCAGATAGTTGCATATTGACAAATTTTAACTAACTTTGCATCCCCATTTGAGGATGGTTCCGTAGCTCAGCTGGATAGAGCAACCTCCTCCTAAGCGGTAGGTCGGCAGTTCAAATCTGCCCGGGATCACCAAAAACAATATCCCTGATCC
>DFFY01000043.1 GCA_002371115.1 Bacteroidales bacterium UBA3764 | reverse complement strand
CCACCATCATGATGTTTTCCTCGGTAGCGGCCACCATGAGGTCCAGGTCTGCCCGCTTGTTGTCCTCGAAGCCGGGGTTAATCACGAATTTACCGTCGATGCGAGCTACGCGGACCTCGCTCACGGGACCGCCGAAAGGCAGGTCGCTGGTGGCAAGGGCGGCCGAAGCGGCCAGGCCGGCAAGGGCATCCGGCTGGATGTCTTTCTCGGCCGAAATGAGCATGACGTTTACAAAGACCTCCAGATGGAAGTCGTCCGGCCACAGCGGGCGGATGGGACGGTCCACCAGGCGTGCGATGAGCACCTCATAGTCACTGGGGCGGCTTTCGCGCTTGAGGAAACCTCCGGGGAAACGGCCGGCGGCATAATATTTTTCACGATAATCCACGGTGAGGGGCATGAAATCCGTTCCCTCTTTCACCTCCGTGGCGCAGGTGACGGTGGCCAGCAGCATGGTGCCACCCATTTTCACAACAGCAGAACCGGCAGCCTGTTTGGCGAGTTTTCCGGTTTCAATCTCGATTACCCGACCGTCGGGCAACGTGATGGTCTTTTTGATAATGTTCATCTGATTACGTCTTTGTTTCGTCAATATTCATCTTCCCCTATGGAGGATGTCTTTTTCTTATTTTATTGCGGCCGGAATTTATTTTTTCGACGGTGCGAAAAAAACCAAATTCCGCTCCGCAATTCCGCTTGTTTCTCACTAAAAAGGGGGAGAGAATATGCCTTGCATATTACTCTGCCCCCGTTTTTTCCTATCCTTTTGCTTATCGGCGGAGACCCAGCTCCTTGACGATAGCTCTGTATCTCTCGATGTCAATCTTCTGAAGGTAGTTCAGAATCTGACGGCGCTTAGAGACCAGGCGAAGAAGGCTGCGGCGCGTTACCACGTCTTTCTTGTTCTTCTTCACATGCTCTGTAAGGTGAGCGATACGGTAGGAAAATAAAGCAACCTGACTCTCAGGAGAGCCGGTGTCCTTATTGGACTTCCCGTACTTCGCGAAAATCTCTTGCTTTTTCTCAGGCTGTAAATATTCTGCCATGATGCAATGAGTTTAAAGTTTTAAAAATTTTAGCCTGCAAATGTACAGATTTATTTTGTAACATCCAAATTATTCGTGTTTTCGTGCACCTAAAATGAGAAAGCCAAGACAACGAAAAGCGCGTTTCGCATCCGCTTCCTGGAGAATGGGGCAAATGTGACGCTAGCGTAATTTTGCCTGAGTCCACGTCTTTATTGGAGTTTTTTATTAATTTTGTGGTATAAATTTGTGACGATATGAAAATAGGCATTTGCAATGACCACGCAGGCGTGGAGTACAAGTTCAAGCTTGTAAAAATGCTGCAGAAACGCGGCATCGAGGTGGTGAATTTTGGGACCGATACCACGGACAGCGTGGATTATCCGGACTTTGCGCATAAGCTGGCGTATGCCGTGGAAAGCGGCGAGGTGGACCTGGGAATCGCCCTTTGCGGCACGGGCAACGGCATGGCCATCACCCTGAACAAGCACCAGGGCATCCGCGCCGGCCTGGCCTGGGGCACCGCCATCGGCCATCTGGTGGCGCAGCACAACAACGCCAACGTGCTGGTGCTTCCGGCCCGATTCATCAGCTATCGCCTGGCATCGGCCATCGTGCGTGAGTGGCTGGATACCCCGTTCGAAGGCGGCCGGCACCAGAGGCGCATCGACAAGATGCCGGTCAAATGAGTTTTACCCGGGACATTGCCGACTATCCGGAAGGCATTGTGCTGGCGGTGGACAAGCCCTACCGCTGGACTTCGGCCGACGTTATCCGCAAGCTCAAGTATGCCGCCATCAGGCACTTCGGGAAGAAGAACCTGAAGGTGGGGCATGCGGGCACGCTGGATCCGCTGGCGACGGGGGTGCTGCTGGTTTGCATCGGCAATGCCTGCAAACGGGCGCAGGAGCTGCAGGACCACGACAAGGAGTACATTGCGCGCATCCGCTTTGGCGCCACCACGCCGTCGTACGACCTGGAGAAGGAGGTGGACCGCCGTTTCCCTTATGAGCACATTACGGCCGATGCCGTGCGCGCCGCCCTTCCCGCCTTCCTGGGCGAGCAGGAGCAGGTGGCCCCGCTGTTCAGCGCCAAGAGCGTGGACGGGGTCCGGGCCTATGAACTGGCCCGGAAGCTGTACAAAGCGCAGACTAAATCTGTCATCCCGAGCGCCACTTCTGTCATCCCGAACTCCACTTCTGTCATCCCGAGCGAAGTCGAGGGATCTCTCTTCGACGCCGCCGCCCTGGAAACCCTCCACCGCAGCCGAATCACCATCAGCGAGTTGGAGCTGCTGGAATATACAGAGGAGAGCATAGGGGTTGCCGAACCCATGGCCACCCTCGACCGTGTAAGAGGGAGGGGCCCAGAGCCGCTCGAAGAGCGCTGCGAATGGGAGGGGTCGCGAAGCGACGGTTCGGGAACCTCTATGCCCTCCTCAAAAGCTTCCACCGCATCGTCCCGAATCCATGTGGCGGATACGGCGGCACTGGGGCTGCCGGAGGCCACCATCCGCATCGCGTGCTCCAAGGGCACCTACATCCGGGCTTTTGCGCGGGACCTCGGCGAAGCGCTGGGCTCAGGGGCGCACCTGAGCGGGCTCATCCGTTCCCGGAGCGGAGCATTTACCATCGACAAGGCCCTTTCCGTAGAGGAGGCCTTGGCATTATTGCAAGCAGAATGAAGAAACTGAGTCTTTTGGCGGCGGCGCTGCTCGTCAGCCTTTCCGCCCTCGCCCAAGAGTGGGGCGTAGTGAACATTTCCGTGTGCAACCTGCGCGATACGCCTGCGTACAGCGCAGAAATGGTGTCGCAGGCCCTGCTGGGCACCCCTGTGCACATCCTGCAGACAGGCGGCGAGTACAATTGGCCGCAGGTGCAGACGCCGGACACCTATACCGGCTGGGTACACAAGGATGCCATCACCGTGATGGACTATGCGGCCTACCATGCGTGGAACGTGGCCCCCAAGGTGGTGGTGACGGCACTCACGGGCATCGTCTATCAAGAAGCCGCCAGGCACTCCGCTACGGTGTCGGACGTGGTGGCGGGCGACATGCTCCGCTACCTGGGCAAGCGCGGCAACTACTTCAAGGTGGCCTTCCCGGACGGACGTACCGGCTACATCTCCCGCCAGCTGGCCCAGGAGGAGGACGATTGGCGCAAAGGCATCAGCAACAGCCCCGAAGCCATCCTGGAAACGGCCCAAAGCATGTTAGGTTTCCCCTACCTCTGGGCCGGCATGTCGCCCAAGGGCATGGACTGCAGCGGCTTTGTGCGCACGGTCCTGTTCATGCACGACCTCATCCTCCCCCGCGACGCCGGTCCGCAAAGCAAAGTGGGCGAGCGCATCACGGACATGAACCAGTTGCAGCCCGCAGACCTGGTGTTCTTTGGCCGATGGAAGGAGGACGGCACCCCCGGCGTGAGCCACGTGGGCTTTTACCTGGGCGGCGGCCGTTTCATCCATTCGCTGGGGCTGGTGAAGATAGGCAGTTTTGTGCCGGAGGACGCCTGTTTCGACGCTTACAATACGGGCCGATACCTCTTCGGCACGCGCTTCCTGCCGTATATCGGCACGGATCCCCAGATTCAAACGACGCTCAGCAATCCTTATTATGCAGAATAGACGCGACTTCCTCAAGACCTCGGCGCTGGCAGCGGCCGGCGTGGCGCTGGCGGGATGCACCGGCGGACCGAAAAGGTTCAATATCGTCAAGGGCGATGGCCGCATGCACCTGAAATTCTTCCCGTACGAGCTGGAACTCACGCACACATTCACCGTGGCGTCGTACAGCCGGAAAACCACGCCAGACGTGCAGGTAGAGATTGAGTATGAGGGAATTACGGGCTATGGAGAGGCTTCCATGCCGCCCTACCTGGGGCAGTCCGTAGCCTCCGTGACGGCCTTCCTGGAGAAGGTGGACCTGTCGCAATTCACGGACCCGTTCCAGCTGGAGGACATCCTCACCTACGTGGACAGCCTGTCGGAGGGTGATTCCGCCGCCAAGGCCGCCGTGGACATTGCCCTGCACGACCTGGTGGGCAAACTCATGGGCCAGCCGTGGTACCGTATCTGGGGGCTGGACGCCGCCAAGGCACCATCGACCACCTATACCATTGGCATTGACACGGCCGATGTGGTGCGCGAAAAGACGCTGGAGGCCGCCGGACGCTTCAATATATTGAAGGTGAAGGTGGGGCTGGACACCGACGAGGAGATGATTCGCACCATCCGTTCGGTTACTCAGGTACCGCTGGCCGTGGACGCCAACCAAGGCTGGAAAGACCGATCCAAGGCCCTGGACGAGATTCACTGGCTGGCTTCGCAGGGCATCGTGATGGTGGAGCAGCCCATGCCCGTGACGCAGCTGGACGACATTGCCTGGCTCACCGAGCGCTCTCCCCTCCCCATTTTTGCCGATGAAAGCATTCAGCGCCTCAAGGACATCCCTTCACTGGTGGGCGCCTTCTCCGGCATCAACATCAAGCTCATGAAATGCACCGGCATGCGCGAGGCATGGAAGATGGTTTCCACCGCCCGCGCCCTGGGCATGAAGGTGATGGTGGGCTGCATGACGGAAACCTCCTGCGCCGTTTCCGCCGCCGCGCAGCTCTCCCCCGCCGTGGATTTTGCCGACCTGGACGGCAACCTGCTCATCGCCAACGACCGTTTCACCGGCGTACGCGTGGTGAATGGCAAACTTACCCTGCCCGCGGAACCCGGCATCGGTGTTACCCTTGTAAAGTAAATATTTTTTAGTATCTTTGCAGTCCACTTCCCGGTGAGTTGTCCGAGTGGTTGAAGGAGCCTGCCTCGAAAACAGGTTTGCGTGCGAGCGCAACGGGGGTTCGAATCCCTCACTCACCGCAGAAAAACGCCTTGCAGTTATTTGTAAGGCGTTTTTGTTTTTCAGCGTGTCAAATAATGTGACATTTTTATAGCATTAAGAGCAGTCAACTGTACTCAACTATACAAGTCTGCATAGTCAGGCGCAAATAATATCTTGGATTTTCTTGATGAATGCCTCCGTCTTAGGAATATACGGATCCACATCTTCCTGCGTCCAGTCCAAAAAGTCATCATAATCCCCGGTATGCCGCATATTCTGTAGCCTGGCCAGAAGACTACCATCTTCATTGGCAAGGATTCCTGTACGGACATAATGCTGTCCAATCATACCAATAGTCCCATCGTGGGTCTTGGCGGCATACCCGGCACTAATCAGTAATGCCGATGAAGCATAATAGGCAGCATAGTATAACCTGTTTGCGGCCAGATTCCAATGGCCCATGGATGCACAATCTTTAGCCTCTACCAGTGCATCACAGGATTTCTCCAAACGATATTCCACAATCGCTTTCCTTTCTTCATCTGTCAGTGGCATAGGCTTACTCCTTCGTTTTGAACATTCTTATAAAAAGGACTGATGCTACGATTGTTCCAATCAGAGAACGAGTAAATGAGAGGATTAATCTGTTCACCAATAGACCAGCCGTAGTTCACGAAAGGATAGGCATACTTGTCAAAATCTGCCCCGGTAGCTCTCTCTCCGTCAATCAGGATGAGAACATCCCAGTCTGAATCCAAACGAGCATCGCCTCGGGCGCGAGAGCCAAAGAGAAAAGCATCCGCACCGGAAGGCAATACGGCTTTCGCAATTTCTCTCATTCCCTGTATGATATCCTTTTGACTCATAGTCAAGGGCAAATATAGCATTTTTCTCAATAAAGAACAAAATCTATCCTTCCGGCAAAGATTCCCCAAGGATATACCTCGCCGCCTCTTCCGCCTTCTTGGCAGCCCAGACAATCATTTTGTTGTCGTTCTTGAGGGCTTTCAGCCAGGATTGGATGTAGGCGGCGGAGTTCCTGAAGGCTTTCTCGTTCTCAATGCCGATGCGGTTGCAGAGCATGGCGCTGCCAATCTCGGCGACGAGCTCCTCTCGGGAATAGTCGGAATCGCCAAAGCGGGTGATGGCGCTTTCGGATGTCCGATTGCAACGGGACTCGTGCATCGTGGAGTGCGTGAACTCGTGGAAGGCGGTGGAGTAATACTCCTCGGCCAGCTGGTACTGGGCGAGCCTGGGGACAACCACCTCGTCCCGGGACGGGGAATAATAGGCCGATGTGGATTCTTCTTCATGGAAGAATGTGAGGGAACTTTCGCGCTGAAGGTAAGCGGCTATTACGTCCTCGGCCCGCTGAATGGGCGAGAGGTTGGAACCAGGCTCGACCGCCTGGCACTTGCTCTCGATGCCGAGGGTGTCGTCGATATGGAAGACGCGGTACCACTTGAGGATGAGGTAGCCGTCACGCTTCTTTTCGTCTTCGTCATCTGGAACGTCGTTCTTCTCGACAAACTGGCAGTAGACGCAGAAGCGGGATTTTGCACCGGGTTTGACACGGCCGCCTTTGGCTTGAATCTGATTCCAGGTGAGCCATTCGCCGGGTTTGCCCAGGAGGAGCTGGTTAAGCATGGAGTAGGCTTTGCGAGTAGTGTAGCTGATTGCCATGGCGGCTCCGCCCACCCAGGGCTGGTGCCAGGGAACGATGCCGGCGTTCATTTGTTCGATGATGCGGTCAGTGACCATCTGATAGATATTGCTTGCCATAGTTGGAATGGATTAGGATTGGACAATGGGAAAAGAGAAAGGCGCCCTGGAACGGGCGCCTGGGAGGACAGAAGGGAGCGCTAAGAAGCGCTCTCATCCTCAAGCGGGTCGCAGGAACCTACGACCAGGTCGTATCCGGAGTATTTCCCCTCGGCGGTCTTGGCGGGGCGGAAGAGTCCGCAGATCTGGACCGGGGTACCCTTCGTCAGAAGGTTCTCGGGGATGGGGGTGTCCTTGGCACCGGTCTTGGAGAACATGACGCAATCCACGAAGAGCGGCTGCTGGCCATGGGCGAAGTTGTGGGCGATGGAGAAGCGGGCGACTTTGCCGGTTTTACCTTCGAAGTAACGGGCATCGGCGGTGAGGCGACCAGAGAGGGTGAAGCTGTTGAGAGTTTTCATGATTTTTGATTATTAAAGGGTTAAACTTAATTTCTGATGCAGCGTCACAGATGCGAGCATCCCGTTACCAAAAATTTCCAGAAAAATTACCGCAACGCAGCGAGGATGAATTTTTCCAGGAAATCCGGGAGGTAGCGGCCCTCAACGGGCACGCGTATTTTGGATTACGGACAGATGTCGCATCGTAGCTTCGCATCCGAAATAAGGAGACCCCTGTTAATCAAACTGAAAACCAACAGCTCCATCGCTGGTCGCCTGCTGATGCAATATGGGAATCCAAGGAAAAGCCGAGAAGAAAAGTCGTGAGCTATCCAGCCAGAAACGAGCCGACAGCAGACCGCTGTGTGAGAGCCTGTTCTCCAATGGCGGCAAGGGCCTCATCCCGGGCCGATGGGAATACCCCAGGTCCTGCGGACGGATGCCTTTGACAAACGCTGAAAGGGGGAATCGGATACCGACCGGTTCAGGTGACGGCCGTTGAGGATAAGAGCGCAGTGCTCCCTTCTGTCCTCCCCCGGTGGCCGAAGGCCCCGGCCAACGACCATTGTACAGACCAATCCTTGTTCCAAGGTAGCTGCCTTATTTCGGGGCGGCGGACTTGGTACAAGGCACCTATTCGCGATTAGCAACTTTTTCCGTAACTTAGCAGCGGATAGCATCCCAATGAAGTGGGCCGCATTCTTTTTCAGCAAATGACGCCTATGGAATCACGTAAGCACCTCGCAGCCGAGAAGAAACGCTGCAACACTCATAACTGCGCGCAGGCAGTGTTCTGCACCTACTGCGACCTTGTGGACCTCCCGGAGCAGATGGCCCTCGATATCGCCGGGGCCTACGGGACCGGAATGGGGAACATGGAAGGAACCTGCGGGGCCCTCGTGGGCGCCGGGATGATTCTCGGCCTTCACACGAAGGACCGCAATCTCTCGCGCGCCCGGATGAAGGTCCTCATGGAGAAGTTCCAGCAGCGGAACGGAGCAACCCGTTGCAGGCTCCTTAAGGGTATCGGGACCGGGAAGGTCCTTCGTGACTGCCCGGACTGCGTTGCCGACGCATCGGAGTTCCT
>DFFY01000013.1 GCA_002371115.1 Bacteroidales bacterium UBA3764 | reverse complement strand
TCCAGGTCTGGTTGCCGGTGAGCTGTACCATTTTGCCGTCGTTGTCACGCACGGCGATGCCCAGGCGGTCGGCGTCCGGATCCGTGGCCAGCACCAGGTCTGCGCCGGTTTCATCGGCCTTCTTGAGGGCCATGGCCATGGCGGCGGGCTCTTCCGGGTTGGGGGAGGCTACGGTGGGGAAGTTGCCGTCGCTCACGTCCTGCTCCGGCACATGGATGATATTGGTGAAGCCGATGCGTTTGAGGGCCTCCGGCATGAGCTTGACGCCGCAGCCGTGGAGGGGCGTGTAAACAATCTTGAGGTCCTTGTGCTTCGCGACGGCCTCGGGGGAGAGCATGAGGGAAAGCTGGTCCCGGAGGTAACATTCATCCACTTCGGCCCCCATGATTTCAATGGCGGCCTGGGGCTGTCCGGTGACGGGCTCAAAGCGGACATCGGCAGGGTCTTCAATTTTGGCTACCTCCGCCACGATGTCTTTGTCTACGGGCGCGGTGATTTGACCGCCGTCGGACCAGAACACCTTGTAACCGTTGTATTCCTTGGGGTTGTGGCTGGCGGTGACCATGATGCCGGCCGTGGCGTTCTTGAGGCGGATGCTGTAGCTGAGTTCCGGCGTGGGACGCAGGCTCTCGAACAGATACACCTTGATGCCGTTGTTGGCCAGCACCTGGGCCGATATTTCCGCGAACAGGCGGGAATTGTTGCGGCTGTCGTGGCTGATGCATACGCTGGCAGCGCCCTCCACATGGGCCTTTATGTAGTTGGCGAGGCCCTGTGTGGCCATGCCCACCGTGTATTTGTTCATGCGGTTGGTGCCGGCCCCCATGATGCCGCGCAGGCCGCCGGTGCCGAACTCCAAATTGCGGTAGAAGGCATCCTCCAGGGCAACGGGGTCTGTTTCCATCAGGTGTTTGACCTCCGCCTTGGTCTGGTCATCGAAGTTGCCGGTGAGCCAGCTCTGGGCTGTTTGCTTGTAATCTTTCATATAGATGTGCTTTAGTGTTTTTTCTTATAACTTACAAATGTAAAGAATATTCCGTATTTTTGCAATATGGAATTGGCAGATTTTGTATTGGTCCATGATGGTGATGACCTGGGGAAGCTGGCGCTTGCCCGGGAACGGTATGTGGCTGAGGTGGAGGACTTTGACTTGGCTTTGACTACGCTGGAAGTGCGGCGGAAACTCCGGGACAAGGTGCCTCAGTGGCATGCCGTGCCGGGGCTGCGGTATCCTTTCCGCATCTCCGGCGAGCAGTGCTCATCGTCCGAGACGGCACGATACAAGGCGGCCGTGGCCCGCGGAGCCGTATTGGGCAGGAACGCCCGGCTGGCGGACCTGACGGGTGGGCTGGGGGTCGATAGCTGGGCCTTCGCGCAGGTGTTTGACCGGGTGCTGTACAACGAGATGCGCCCGGAACTCTGCGATGCCGTCCGCCGTAACTTCGCAGAACTTGGGCTTGGTAACGTGACGGTTTCCTGCGCGGAGCTAGTGGCAGGGAGACTCCCGGTCATCCTGGGTTCCTTCCGCCCGGACATCCTTTTCCTGGACCCGGCCCGGCGCGCCTCCGACGGCCGCAAAGTCTTTCGTTTGGAGGATTGCCAGCCAGACGTGCTGCAACTGCTACCGGAGCTCCTGGCGGCCTGTCCGCTGGTCTTGCTGAAACTCTCTCCCATGGCCGATATTACCCTGGTATGTAAGCAGTTGGGCTGCGTGAAAGCGGTGCATGTGGTGGCTGCGGAAGGAGAGTGTAAGGAACTACTGGTGCTCCTTGAGCGGGGATATGCCGGTCCGCATACCCTCACCCTGTACTCCTCCGGTGCCGTTGTGGAAATCCCGGATTCCTTTGGCGTGTCCCCCGATCAGGTCGGGGCTTACGTCATGCCCGACCCTGGGCGCCTTGTCATGCCCGCCCCCGATCGGGCATCTCCCGCCTGGCTCTTCGACCCGGGCAAGGCCCTCCTCAAGGCCGGGGCCTTCACCTGGCCCTGCCGCTTTGGCCTGCAGAAGTTGGGACAGCACACACACGCTTATGTGAGCGCGGGGCCCGTGGAAGCGTTGAAGCCCTTCGGCAAGTGGTATCCTATCCTTGAGGTGGCGACGCTTAACAATCGTTCCATCAGGGAAATAGGGAAGAAATATCCCAGGGCGGAAGTGACGTCCCGGAACCTTCCGCTCAGCAGCGACCAGCTCCGTGCCAAGCTGGGCGTCCGCTCCGGCGGCTCCGTCCACCTTTTCGGTCTGCATGCCGACCATCCTTCCGCCAATCTTCTCGTCGTTTGTGCTGGTCAATAACCGTCTGATAATCAGTATGATGCTAATAATCCTGTGCGCAATAAGCGCCGAGGATTTTCAGCAAGCCGCTGTGGGACAGGGAGTTAGTGGCCAGTCCGTGCGGGCGTCTATACGGTTTTGTTAAGGAGGGGATAGGAGAGGCACCAGGCGGTGAGGGGACAGGAGGCGCACTTGGGCGAGCGGGCGGTGCACACGTAGCGGCCGTGCAGGATGAGCCAGTGGTGGGAGACGGCGCGCTGCTCCACGGGTATGTGCCGCTCCAGGTCCTGCTCCACGGCATAGGGCGTGCTTCCGTTGGAAAGGCCCAGCCGGTGCGCGACGCGGAACACATGCGTATCCACGGCAATCACCGGTTTGTCGTACACCACGGAGGCAATCACGTTGGCGGTTTTGCGCCCCACGCCGGGCAGGCGCATGAGCGCGTCTATATCGGCAGGAACTTCACCGCCAAAATCGGCCAGGAGCATCTGGGCCATGGCAATCAGGTGCCGGGCCTTGGCGTTGGGGTAGGAGACGCTCTTCACGTAAGGATAAACGTCGTCAAAGGAGGCCGATGCCAACTCCGCGGGGGAGGGAAAGCGCTCGAACAGGGGCGGGGTCACCAGATTCACCCGCCGGTCCGTGCACTGGGCGCTCAGAATCACCGCCACCAGGAGCTG
Source organism: Bacteroidales bacterium UBA3764 (assembly GCA_002371115.1). Lineage (GTDB taxonomy): Bacteria > Bacteroidota > Bacteroidia > Bacteroidales > UBA932 > Cryptobacteroides. The sequence continues at coordinate 5,951 of DFFY01000013.1, read as the reverse complement.
ATAGGGGTTGCCGTAATGCAGTTCGGTCTGCGCGGCGGGCTGGTTTTCTGCAAACCAGCCCAGGATGCTGCCAAACCGTTCTTTTTTGGTCATGAGATACGCTCGCTTTGCTCGGTATGACAAAGGGCTTTGGGCCTAAAGCGTGACGTCGATGCCCTCGTCCACCACCTCGTGGCACTGCTCACCCTCGCAGGAGAACACGCGGCCGGGGTATTTCTCGAAGATGGCGCGGTTGTGGGTGACCATGACGATGGCCGTGCCTTCCCGGTTCAGGTCCATCAGCAGCTGGAGAATCTCATCGGCTGTCTCGCCGTCCAGGTTGCCGGTGGGCTCGTCGGCCAGAATGGCCTTGGGCTTGTTGAGCAGGGCGCGGGCTATGGCAATACGCTGCTGCTCGCCGCCGGATAGCTGGTGCGGCATCTTGTGGGCCTTGGTCTCCATGCCCACGGCTTCCAGCACTTCCAGGATGCGCTTGTCAATGTCGTGGCGGTCTTTCCAGCCGGTGGCGCGGAGCACGAACTCCAGGTTGGACTCTACGCTGCGGTCCGTAAGCAGCTGGAAATCTTGGAAAATCACACCCAGGGAGCGCCGGAGGTAGGGAATGTCCCGTTTCTTGAGGGTGCGCAGGTTGTAGCCGCAGGCCATTCCTTCGCCCTTCAGGAGTTTGTTTTCCGCTGTGATGGTACGGATGATGGAGGTTTTCCCGGACCCCACTTTGCCCACGATGTAAACAAAGTCTCCGGCCTGGATATCCATGTCCAGATTGTACAGTACCACCGTTTCTCCGTTCAGGATATCGGCATCTTTGAAATGAATGAGAGATTCCATGTGAATAATTCCAAAATCATACAAATATAACGGATTTTTTTTGTAAATTTGTCAAAATATAGATTTAGTTGGATTAACAAATTCGGAATGAAAAGATATCTTGCGCTTGTCGCCGCTTTAACCCTGGCCTCGGGCCTGTATGCACAGGATTTCGGGCAGGTGAAAAAACTGTATCGGGCGGGCATGTACTCGGAGACGCTCCGCCTTGTGGAAGGCAACGGCAGCCCTATGGCAGAGGGGTACCGCGCCCTGTGCGCCCTTCAGTTGAAAACGGCCCACTCCCATGATGTTGCCAAGGCGTTCATCGCCCGTTACCATGAAAACGTGCTGGTGCCCCAGGTCCGCTATCAGCTGGCCCTGGACTACTTTGACCAGGAGCGATATGGGGAAGCCCTGGAGCAGTTCAACCGGATATCGGCAGCGGATGTCCAGAAGTCCCAGCGGGCGGAATATACCTTCAAACAGGGGTACAGCGCCTTCCAGCTGGGAGAAACGGACCGGGCCCAGAGCCTGCTTTGCCGCATGCGGGACCTCCCGTACTCGGATTATTCGGCCCCGTCCTATTATACCCTGGGCTATATCAGCTATGCCCAAAAGGACTTCAGGGAGGCTGCTTCCTGGTTCGATATGGCTGCCAAAGACCATCGTTTTACCTCGCTGGCCAACTATTACATCCTGGAATGCCGTTTCAATGAGAAGGACTATGATTACGTGCTGCGCTACGGCGAGGCCCTCTTTGACAAAGTCCCGGAGGACCGCAAACCGCATCTGGCCCGTATCATGAGCGAAACCTATCTCATCAAGGGCGACGTGGAAAAGGCCCGCGCATATTATGAGAACAACCTGCGGGGCAAGGCCCGGCTCACCCGGAACGACTACTTCTATGCCGGAGAAATCCATTATCTGGTGGAAGACTGGAACGGAGCCGTGGAAAACTTTACCCGGATGGGGGACCTGGCGGACTCCCTGGGGCAGATAGCCTCTTATCAGCTGGGTTTCAGCTACATCCAACTGCGCAACAAGGTGGCTGCCATGGATGCCTTCAAAGAGGCGTCGGCCCAAAGCTTTACGCCGGATATCCAGGAGGATGCCTTGTACAACTATGCCAAGCTGGCGTTTGACCTCAACCGCGACACTGCGCCGTTCCAGGAGTACCTGCAGCGCTACAATACCCGTAAGAAAGGGGACCAGATTTATTCCTATATGGCCATGGTCGCCCTGCAGAACCACGATTACGTGGCGGCCGTGGAGGCTTACGACCATATCGACGAACTCCGTCCGGACATGCAGTCCAATTATATGAAGGCGTATTTCCTCAGGGCCCGCGAACTCATGGAAAGCGGCTCCTGGCGCAGCGCCGTACCGCACCTGAAGGCAGCCGCCTATTACAGCCCCCGCCGCGAAGGCTTCAACCAGCTGGCGCGCTATTATCAGGCGGAGGCCCTGTACCGCGACGGCAAATATCCGGAGGCACGGGAAATTCTCACGGACCTGTACAATCTGTCGGCCCTGCCCAGCCGTCCGGAAGGGCAGCTCATCTCCTATCAGATGGCCTATACCTACTTCAAGGAGGCCGATTATGAAAAGGCCCTCAAGTGGTTCCGGAACTACCTGGAGGGCGATGCCCGCCAGATGGGGGCCGATGCTGAGACACGGGTGGCGGACTGCTATTTCTTCAGCGGCCAGTACGCCACCGCCGTGGCTGCCTATGAGCGGCAGATGGCGGACTATCCGGATCCGGACAATCTGTACCCCCGTTACCGGGCGGGTGTGGCCAGCGGACTTCTGCGGGACAATGCCCGCAAGGTGCGTTTCCTGGAGGATGCCATCCATGCCAGGCCCAACGTGCCCTATTACGGAGAATCGCTCTATGAGTTGGGACGTGCCTATGTTGCCGTCAAGGACGAGGAAAATGCCGTCCGCACCTTCCGCACCCTTCGCAGCGCTACCCAGGATCCGGCGCTGGGCGCCAAGGCCCTGCTGGAGCTTGGGATGATCAACCGGAATGCCGGCCGCAGCGACGAGGCCTTGTCCTGCTACAAGGAAGTGGTGGCACAGGGAGGGGAGTACGCGGAGGACGCCCTCCTGGCCATCGAGGCCATTTATCGTACCCGGGAGGATCCGGAGGCTTATCTCTCCTACGTCAACAGCCTGGGCGGTGCCGGGCGCACGGAGGCGCAGAAGGAGGAGGTTTACTTCTCCAGCGCGGAGCAAATTTACCTTTCCGGGGACTATGCCAAGGCCCTGGGAACCCTCCAGGCCTATTTGGACAAGTATCCGCAGGCTATCTATGCTGCCAAGGCCAAGTTCTACCTGGCGGACTGCCAGCGCGCCGCCGGCATGCGCGAACAGGCGGCGGATTTGTATGCAGCGGCGCTTGAAGCCGGCCTGGACGGTGCCCTGCAGGAAACCGCCCGCATGCAATATGCCATGCTCCAATATGAACTGGAACATTATGCGAAGGCCTATCAGGCTTACCTCCTGCTCAAGGAGAATGCCCGCATGGACAGCAATGTGGAACTGGCAGCCATCGGCCTCATGCGTTCCGCCTTCCGTGCCCGTCAGTGGAATGACGCCATTGCCAATGCGGATGTCGTATTGCGTGCAGAGGACCCGGCCCTTCGGCGGGAAGCGCATTATGTCCGGGCCAAGTCTTATCTGAGCAGCAGCCGCCGCAAGGAAGCTTTTGACGAATTCGCCGTCCTCGCGCAGGAACCTGCTACCGACGAGGGTGCGGAGGCCGCCTGCCTGATTATCCAGGACCAGTATGACCGGGGGCAGTTCGAGGGTATTCAAGACAAGGTATATAGCTTTGCGGAGAAGGCCGGCGGCCAGAATTACTGGCTGGCCAAGGCTTTCATCGTGCTGGGTGACAGTTTTGTCGAGCAGGGCAACCGCGCCCAGGCCAAGGCAACCTTTGAGAGCATCCGCTCCGGTTACACTTCTTCCGGTCCGCAGGACGACGTCCTGGACCAGGTGGATCTGAGACTCCGTAAATTGCAGTAGAAGTATGAAAAAGTTCATCATAACCGCCTTGGCGCTGAGTGTGAGCGCCGGCTTGTATGCCCAAAACCTGAATCCGGTGGTGGAGGTGACCAACACCTATGCCCGTGAGGCCAGCGGAATCGACAAACCTGCCCAGTTGCTGGCTGTCCCGGATTCTGTGTACAGCTTCAATCTGGATATGGATTACAGTGTGCGCAATACGCCTTATCAGGGCTCGTATGAGTTCAAGCCCTATCGGGTGCAGTTGCGTCCCCAGCCCCGCCAGTCGGAAGAGGGCCGTCTCTTTGTCCGTCTGGGTGCCGGTTATGGCCTGCATCCGGAGGCAACGGTGATTTGGACGCCCGTCCGCAAGGGCCATTTCCGCCTGAATCTGTTTGCCGACCATGCCTCGTATGTGGGCAGCTATCGGAACATCACCCTTCAGGACAAGTTGTTTCTTGCCGATGGTACCTGCCGGTTCGGCAAGAATCTGCAGTCGGCCCTGGGTGCCGATGCCTTGTACACCTGGACGGGCGGCAGTTTTGCGGCGGACATCAAGTACCGGAACATTACCGGCAGGGACCTCGCCGGCATGGATGCCTCCAACAACCAGTGGCAGCTGAAGGCACGTGTGAAAAGCGCTCCCGGCAACGCGTTTGCGTACAATGCGGGAACACGCGTGACCTATGTGGGCGTACAGAATTTTCACGAACTCCATACCCAAACCGACGGGGCGTTCGGCACCCATTGGGACAACCATCATGTCCTGATGGGCTTGTTTGCGGAGACGGTTTCCCAGCCCCAGGCCTATGTGGGGAGTGTCGGACTGGTTCCGCATTACCTTCTTTCCACCGGCCGGTTCAATATGAAATTGGGCGTCAAACTGTCGTTCCTCTTCCGCTCGGCCAAGGATTTTTGTCCGCATGGCGGATGGGTGTTCCCGGATGTGCACATCACCTTCAAACTGGCACCGGAAGCGGCCGCGCTGTATTTCCAGGCCACCGGCGGAGACCACCTTATCTCCTATGACAAGCTTTTGGGCCTGAATCCGTTTGTGTACAGTGCAGACTGGCGTACGGACAACATGATTACCCGTGTGAATGCCGCTGTTGGCGGCCGGGGCAACATCGCCTCCCGTTTCCACTATGACGTCCGCGTGGGGTACAAATGGGATGAAAATGCCTGGACCTGGGGCGTGGCTGACGGTGTAAAGCCCACCGTGGGCTACGCCAGTCCGTTGCACACCTTCTATGTGCTGGCAGACCTGGGATGGAAAGACGAGAAGCTGGATATCGGGGCCCAGGTCTATTATGGCTATACGCCCATGCCGGATTTGCAGGGACAGACGCTCTTTGCGCCGGCGCCCTTCAAGGCTTCCGGGCATGCGTTCTACAATTGGGGCGGCCGCGTACAGGCCGGCATCGTGGCGGAAGGCCGTTCAGCGCTGCCCGGCCCGCTGAAAGTCCCCGGTTATGTGGATTTGGGCGTGCAGGCGAACTTCCAGATGACCCGTTCGCTGGGCTTCTGGCTCAAGGGTGGCAACCTGCTCAACCAGACCATCCAGCGCGTTCCGCTGTATGCCGAGCAGGGTATTTACTTCACGGTGGGCGCCACATTCAGCATTTAAGAAAAAAGGTGCAAAAAACAGCCTCCTGTCTTGGGCAGGGGGCTTGTTTTTTTGCATAATTTTCACTATTTTTGTATGATTTAGAAAGTAGGTGTATTTACGCCTTGTCAGTTGGAAAAAATTAAGAAAACAATAGCATGTCAGACGAACAGATGAAAATGGCGGAAGAACAGTATTCCGCGAATAGTATTCAGGTGTTGGAAGGGTTGGAGGCCGTCCGTAAGCGGCCCTCCATGTATATTGGCGACGTGGGTGAGCGCGGTTTGCACCACCTGGTATATGAGGTGGTGGACAACTGTATAGACGAAGCCATGGCCGGGTATTGCACCGGCGTGGACGTCCAGATTCTGGAAGACAATTCCATCCGCGTGCAGGATAATGGCCGTGGTATTCCTACCGGCATGCATGAGAAAGAACATCGCAGCGCCCTGGAGGTGGTCCTTACCGTGCTGCACGCCGGCGGCAAATTCGACAAGAACAGCTATAAGGTGTCCGGCGGTCTGCACGGCGT
>DFFY01000091.1 GCA_002371115.1 Bacteroidales bacterium UBA3764 | reverse complement strand
GGGCGGCGGAATCGTTGATGCCGTCTCCGGTCATGGCAACCACCTTACCCTCTGCCTGCAAGCGTTTGACATACTCCAGTTTGTCGCCGGGGAAAACGCCGGCGCGGAGAAGCGTGATGCCGCAGGCATCGGCCACTTTCCGGACGGCTTCGGGCTTGTCGCCGCTGAGCAGATGCACCTGCATGCCCATTTCGCGCAGTTCACGCACCGCCCGGGGGGAGGTTTCACGCAGTTTATCGGCAGGAAAGCCTTCGGTGAGGGTGCCGGTTTTGTCAAGGACAACCGCGTTGACCTGGGCGGCGGTCTGCAGGCTTTCGGCATCTTTGATGAGGATTCCGTGGGAAGCGCCGTTCCCCACCGCGGTGATGATGGCCGTGGGCGTAGCAAGTCCGAGGGAGCAGGGGCAGGCGATCACGAGCACGGTCACCATGTTCAAAAGCCCCAGGGTGAGGCCGTCCGCGCCGCCCCAGATGCTCCAGCACAGGAGCGTCAGAAGGGCAATTCCGATTATCACGGGAACGAACACCGCGGCGATTTTATCGACCAGGTTCTGAACCGGGGCCTTGGTTCCCTGGGCCTCCCTGACCATGCGGATAATGGCCGACAGGATGGTGTCCTGCCCCGTTTTCTCCGCTTTTACGTTGAGGACACCGTCCTTGTTCAGGGTGCCGGTATAGACACGGTCCCCGGGGCGTTTTTCCACGGGAGCAGCCTCTCCGGTGAGCATGCTTTCGTCCACCACGGAGCGGCCGTCCAGGACAATGCCGTCGGCAGGAATCCGTTCCCCGGGCTTGACGGGCAGCACTTCGCCGGGCCGGACGGCACGCACCGGTTGCAGGTCCATGAGGCCCCGGATGGCGGCGGTGGTACTGTGCTTGGCCCTTTCCTCCAGTAAACGCCCGATAAGAATGAATGCCACAATCATGGTGGCCGATTCAAAATACAGGTGCGGCGTCAGGCCCCGGGAGGTCCAGACCGCCGGGAACAGGAGGTTGAACACGCTGAACAGGTAGGAAATGCTCACCGAAAGCGCCACTAAGGTGTCCATATTGGCACTTCCGTGGCGGACGGCGGAAAAACCGGCCTTAAAAAAGCGACGGCCGCACCAGAACACAACCGGTGTGGCCAGCGCCCATAGGACAAAGCCTTTAAAAGGGAATTCCGGGAAGCCCATGCCCACCAGCATCACCAAAGCGGCACCGGCTACAGCAACGATGGTGTCGGTCTTCAGCTTTTGGTAGGCTTCTGCGCGGGCGGCTTCCGCTTCTAGGTCAGCTTCGTCTTCGGAGCCGTCCGTGAGCATGTCGTAGCCGGCATCCTGCACGGCCTGGCGCAATTCACCGGGGCTGGTAACGCTGGCGTCATATTCCACCAGGGCGCTGTTGGAAGCCAGGCTCACCTGGGCCGCGCACACGCCTTTGGCGTTCTTGAGGGCGCCCTCCACACGGGCCACGCAGGCGGCGCAGCCCATCCCCTGTACGGGGAAGTTTCTTTTCTTGATATTACTCATTGCGATATTTTGCGGCTTGGGCGGCGATGAGGGCGGCATCGTCAAAATAATTGATTTGCATGGCGTCCTTCATCTCATGCAGGGTTTGTGCAGCTACCTCACGGGCCGCCTCGGAGCCCTTGCGGAGGATGTCATATACGCCGGGAATGTCCTGCTCGTACTCATGCCGGCGGGCACGGATGGGCTCCAGGCGGTTGTTCAGCACGTTGATGAGGAACTTTTTGCATTTCATGTCTCCCAGTCCGCCGCGGCGGTAATGGTCCTTGAGCTCCTCCAGGTTGGCATAGTCCGGCCAGAAGGCAGCAAAGTCAGCGTCCTCACAGAAGGCGTCCAGGTAGGTGAACACGGCGTTGCCTTCCACCTTGCCCGGGTCCTCCACCTTGAGGTGGCCGGGGTCCGTGAACATGCCTTTTACCTTTTTCTCCATCTCCTTGGGGTCGTCGCTCAGGTAGATGCAGTTGCCCAGGGACTTGCTCATCTTGGCCTTGCCGTCCGTACCGGGCAGGCGGCGGCACACCAGGTTGCTGGGAAGCAGGATTTCCGGCTCCACCAGGACGTCGCATTTATAAGTACCGTTGAAGCTGCGTACAATTTCCCGGCACTGTTCAATCATGGGTTCCTGGTCTTCGCCAACCGGAACAGTGGTGGACTTGAAGGCGCAGATATCGGCCGCCTGGGAGATGGGATAGGTGAAGAAACCCACCGGAAGGCCGCGTTTGTTGTCGTCCGTGGCACCGCCCTCGAAGCCGCGCATGGCCATTTCCGTTTTCACGGTGGGGTTGCGCTGCAGGCGCTGTACGGTGACCAGGTTGGAGAAGAACTGCGTCATCTCGTGAAGCTCCGGAATCTGGCTTTGGATGAAGATGGTCACCTTTTCCGGGTCCAGACCGCAGGAAAGGTAATCCAGGGCTACTTCTATGATATTCTGACGCACCTTTTCCGGGTTGTCCGCATTGTCCGTGAGGGCCTGTACGTCTGCAATGAACACAAACATCTTGTCATAATTGCCCTCGTTCTGCAGCAGCACGCGGTTGCGCAGGGAGCCCACATAATGGCCCAGATGGAGTTTGCCGGTAGGACGGTCGCCAGTAAGGATGATTCTTCCCATAACAATCTTTCGTTTAATCCTACAAAAGTACACAAAAAAAGCGACGCCCGCAAGCGTCGCTTTTGTTTGCTTACTGCTCGTCCGGACCTTGGTCCTGGGGACCCTGCGGGCCGCCGTTAAACGGGCCCTGGGGACCACCCTGGAACGGGCCTTGAGGACCACCCTGGAACGGGCCTTGAGGGCCGCCGGCCTGCTGACCGGCCTGGTACATCTTCTCGAAGGCTTTGTTGAGGGCCTCGGAATAGCGGTCGATATCGGCCATATTCTGTGCCTTCACGGCTTCCTTGAGGGCGTTGCAGTTCGATTCCACCTCACTCTTGACGTCTGCGAGGACCTTGTCGCCGTTCTCCTTGAGGAACTTCTCCGCCTGGAAGGTGAGGGCATCGGCATTGTTGATTTTGTCGATGCGTTCCTTCTCCGCCTTGTCCGCAGCCTCGTTGGCCTTGGCCTCGTCGCGCATGCGCTGGATTTCGGCGTCTGACAGGCCGCTGGAAGCCTCGATGCGGATGTGCTGCTCCTTGCCGGTAGCCTTGTCCACGGCGCTCACGTTCAGGATGCCGTTGGCGTCAATGTCGAAGGTCACTTCAATCTGCGGTACGCCACGGGGTGCCGGTGCAATGCCGTCCAGGTGGAAAATGCCAATCTGCTTGTTGT
>DFFY01000066.1 GCA_002371115.1 Bacteroidales bacterium UBA3764 | reverse complement strand
ACCATATACACAAAGGCGTTGGCCAGGGCGATGTACCACAGGAACTTGTTGTTGAGCACGTACTGGAAGAAGATTTCCTTGGTGCTCAGGGTTTCCTCGTACTTGGCGGAGTAGTTCTTGGGGTAGTCGCCCCGCCAGGCTTCCACCGACGGCAGGCCGCAGCTCTGCGGGGTGTCGCGCAGCAGCAGGTACGCCAGGATGGCGATGAACAGGGCCACGGCGGCGGGGAAAGCAAACGTGCCGATGAGGAAGTACAGCTCCGTATGTGCTCCGTAGAACCAGCTGCCAAACCAGATGGCGCCGTAAGTGGCCATGGGGCCTACCAGTGCGCCGCCCACGTTGTGCGCGCAGTTCCAGATGCTCATCATGGTACCACGCTCGTTAGGCGAGAACCAGTGCGTCATCACGCGGCCGCAGGGAGGCCAGCCCATGCCGTTGAACCAGCCCACCAGCGCATTGAGGACGCCCATCACCAAGATGGCCAGGGCTTTGTGCTGTGCGCCGATCAACTGGATGGGCACAATCATGAAGCACATGGAGATGGCGGTGAGGATGAGGCCCAGTGGCAGGAACACGCGCGCGTTGGAGCGGTCGCTCACGCTGCCCATCAGGAATTTGGACAGGGCGTACGCGGCGGCGTTCAGGCCCAGGACAAAGCCCAGTTCGGTTTTGTCGAAGCCCAGCGGTGCCATGGCGGGAATGGCCATGGACAGGTTTTTGCGCACCAGGTAGAAGCCGGCGTAGCCAATGAATGCGCCGATGAACACCTGCAGCCGCAGGCGTTTGAATTTGGCGTCGGCATCAGGGCCGGTCTGTGCCGGCAGATAGGCCGGCTGTTGCATGAATTTCAGCATTTCTTCTTATTTTGTGGGCCTTCGCAAACGAAAACTTTTTCTACCCCGCAAGGGGGAGCGAAAAAGTTTTGTTCGCTCGGTAATCAGACGTTCAAAGCTTCCGCGAGGATGGAAATGGGATTCATGACGGGGTAGCCGGTGGACATCTCGATCTGCCATTTGCAGGTCTCGCAGTCGCAGGCCACCACGTCCGGATTTACGGTTTTGATTTGGTCGAACAGGGGCTGGCCGATAGCCTGGGAAGACTCGTAATTCTCCTTCTTGAAGCCGTAGGTGCCCGAGATGCCGCAGCAATTGGAGTTCAGCAAGGTGAATTCCACGCCGGGAATCATGCGCAAGAGGCGTTCCGAGAACACGCCCCAGCCCAGTTTCTCCAGATGGCAGGGGGTGTGATAGGCAATTTTTTTGTGATAATCGGCCCTGAACTTGAGCGTGGCGCCCTTTTCCAGTTTTTCGTAGATGAAGCGGGTGGCCATGAGCAGGGAATCCCGCACCGCCGTATTATCGACCTTAAGCAGCTCCGGATATTCGTCCCGGATGGTGAGGGTGCAGGTGGAGGAGGTGGTGACCACTTTGAGCCCTTGGGCCACAGCCTTGCCCAGCACTTCCACGTTGTGGGTGGCGTGTTTGGCGGCTTCCCGCGCCATGCCGTTGGTAATCATGGCAATGCCGCAGCATTTTTCCTTGTCCAGCAGCTGCACGCCTACGCCCAGCGCATTGAGCACCTTCACCAGGTCCTTGCCCAGCTGCGGGTAGTTGTAGTTTACGTAGCAGCCGTGGAAGTAGGCCACTTGTTCCTGGAACCTTGCCTGTTCCTTGCTGTGCCGTTTGAGCCAGCCTTCGAAGCTGCGTCCGCTGTATTTGGGGAAAGTACGTCTGTGGTCGATAGCCAAGGTGGCATCCAGCACTGTTTTGGTAATGCCCAGGCCGGTGACGCCATTGACGATGGGAGCGAACGGCCGTGCCAGTTTGCCCATGAAGTCGGTGGAGGCCAGCATCTGGTCCCGCAGTTTGGGCGGATGGGTGTCGTACTTGATTCGGGCGCTTTGGATGAGGTCCGCTACTTTTACGCCGGAAGGGCAGGCTACCTCGCAGCGCTTGCAATTGAGACAGTATTTGAGCGCATAATTGAAGAAATAAGGGTCCTTGAGGCGCAGACGCTCACCGTCCGGGCCAGCCTGTTTGGGCCCGGGGTACAGCGGATTTACTTGCAGCACAGGGCAGTAAGCCGTGCACACGGTGCACTTCATGCATTCCTCGAAGTTATGCGCGCTGGTGGTATATTCTTGTAGTTTCATCGCTAAAGATTCTTCGCTTCGCTCAGAATGACAGGAGTTGCAGGTTCTTCGTTGTCATTCTGAGTGCAACGAAGAATCTGATCTACCGCGGCAAAGGCGCTGCCAATGGCCAGGCCGGCGCCGCTGCCCAGTTCCGGACGGGTGTTTCCAAGGATAGAGCCGATGGCGTAAACATTTTTAAGGGCGATGCCATCTTTGACGGCATGCAGCTGTGCGTCCGTCTTTACGCCATAGCCCATGTACGGCTGTTCGCCTGCGAAGCTGGGGTTGTACCAGTTGTTGCGGTCTTCCGGGCAGTCGATGTCCAGGTTCAGGATGGGTTCCTTGATTTGGAAAGGATTGGAACGCAGGCCTTTGGAGAACAGACCGCCGGTAGCCAGAATGAAGTTGTCGGCCTCCAGGTAATGGGCGTCCAGGTTTTGCGTGGCGATACTGTGTACGACGCCCTCGTGTTCGTGTGCGCGGATGGCTTCGTCGCCCATGAGGAAGGTGCCGCCCAGGAGCTGATAACGCTTACGCAGCAGCATTTGGGTACGGATGCCCGGCACGGACGGGGGCATGGTGCCAACAAATACCACACGGGCCGGAATGGCCTGGCGGATGCGTCCGGGAACCGTGGTATCCGACAGGCCGAACACCTGCGGAAGAATCACCGTGTCCTCGTCCTTGAGCAACAGGCGGATTTCCTGCGCCACTTTTTCCCAGATGCGATCCATGCTGCGGGCAATCTGCACCGAGCGCATCTCGCCGTGTGCCTTGGTTTTGTCCAGTTCCTGCAGGTTCAGGAAACGGATGCGGCATTCCATGCCCTGTTTTTCCAGGCCCTCCGCAATGAAGGAAGAGAAAAAGTCATGGTAGCCCAGGAAATTGACGATGAGCACCCGTTTGCCAAACTTGGGGGAAGGAAACAGGTCGATATCGTCCAGCGAAAGGGCGGCATCCTTGAAGGTGCCCAGGGGCATCAGGCGTACGCCGTCGCGGTAATGCACGCGGATTCCTGCTGCGGAAAACAATTCCGCAAGCCGCTCCGAGGGCGCGTGCAGGCTCTCGAAGGAGCCGGAGAAAAAGTGCAGGGCGTTCTGTCCCGTGGAGACGATGGCGGTGTTTTTCCCCGCTTGCTGCAGGGCAATGCCTGCTACCATACCGGCCAGGCCGCCGCCCATAATTACCGTATCAAATTTCATTTCATGAAATATAAAATGTTCACGTTACCCCCTCCCGAAACCCCTCCCCTCGGGGGAGGGACTTAAATGCCAAGTACGTGTTTATAAATCCATTGTGTGTATTCCGCCTCGCGGAGGGTGTCGCCCCAGCCGATGGGGAAGTTGCCCTTCCAGCGCTCTTGAAGGAAGTCGGCGAGGTCTTTCCGTTCCCGTTCCACGCAGCCGTGCGCTTTGGCCAGCAGGCCGGCGGCGCGGCAGGCGCAGAACTCACCCTGACAGGTGCCCATGCCTACGCGGGTGCGCCGACGCAGGTCCGTAAGGGTGGAAACATCCAAGCGCTCAATGGCGGCGTTGATTTCGCCCACCGATACTTCTTCGCATTCGCAGATGAGGTCATCGTCATGCCGGTTGGCCGAGCGGATGCGGCTGGCACGCGTCCCCATGCGGGAAGCAGCCGCCTTCTGGGCGGTAGTAGGGGATTCCCACACTTTCTGGGCCACGGCCTCGTAGGATTTTTCCTCCGAACCGGGCAGGGGAGTCTCTGCGGTGGCGCAGGCTTTCTCTACGGCCAGTTTCTTGCAAACCATGTCCGTGGCCATTTCCGCCATGAGACGGTAGGTCATGAGTTTACCGCCGGTAATGGTAATGAAACCCTTGAGCCCGTCACGTTCCTCATGGTCCAGGCATACGATGCCGCGGGAGATGTTGCGGCCGGAGGGGTCGTCGTCTGCGCTCACGAGCGGGCGTACACCGGCATAGGCCCGTAAAATGCGGGTCTCGGAAAGGGACGGAGCCAGTTTGGCGCCTTCGGTGATGAGGAGGTTTACTTCGTCCGGGGTGACGGCCACGTGGTCGCATTCCTCGAAGGGGATGCGCGTGGAAGTGGTGCCAATTACGCAAACGGTATCTCCGGGCACCAGGATGTCCGCATTGGAAGGCTTGCGGCAACGGTTGATGACCAGGTTGTTTACCCGGTGCGCGAAGATGAGCAGGGCCCCCTTGGCCGGGAACATGCCTATTTTTACTCCGGCAAGCTGGGCAATGTGCTGGCCCCAGATGCCGCAGGCGTTCACGGTGACGGGTGCGTAATAGTCTGCCTCCTCGCCGGTTTGGCGGTTGCGCGTATGGACGCCCTTGATGGTGTCGCCTTCGCGGATGAATCTCGTGACCTCCGTGTGCAGGCGTACCTGGCCGCCGTGCAGTTTGGCATCCAGCATGTTGGCCGCGCACAGGCGGAACGGGTCCACGCTGCCGTCCGGCACCTTTACGGCACCAATCAGGGCCGGATTTACGCTGGGCTCCAGGCGTTTGGCCAGTTCCGGGTCTATGATTTCTGCGCCGATACCCGCTTTACGGCAGGCGTCCACGAAGGTTTGCTGGTAAGCCAGATCATCCTCCGGCAGGGTAATGAAAAGGCCGTCTGTCTCGTCTATGCAATGGGCGGCGATGCGGCGCAGAATCATGTTTTCGCGGATGCATTCCTCCGCGCTTTCCGCGTCGTTCACGGCGTATCGGGCTCCGGAATGCAGCAGGCCGTGGTTGCGGCCCGTGGCACCGGTGGCAATGTCCGAGCGCTCGACCAGGAGCGTGCGGAGGCCGCGCATGGCGCAGTCCCGCTGGGTCCCGGCTCCCGTGATGCCGCCTCCGATGATAATCACATCAAATTCGTTGGGATTCATGTATGGGTTATTTTATATCGTACAAATTTACCCTTTTTTTTGCGGAAATCAAAGACCCTTGGCCGGGATGTCCATGTGGTTTTGGGTATGGCGGCTAACTTGCTGTGGCTCTGTTGTTTATACAACAATCCTCGTTCAAATTTTGAACGAGGATTGTGTGGAAATATGCTGTGTGACAGGTAGTTAGCTGTCACACGCAAAACACCGGGGATTAGGCCATGTCGGCACGGGCGACGGCGTCCTTGTAGTACTTCTGGTCCACGAACACGTCTTCCTTGTACGGGTTGATGTGACGTTTCTTGGAAACGGCGATGATGTAGCAGATGGCGATGCAGTTGGTCACGAGGGCCAGGGCGCTGATGACAATCATCATGGTAGGGTTGGCAGCCACTACGGAAGGATCCACGGTGGTGCCTACGGTGGCAGCTTCGCCGCCGGCTACCTCATACAGTTTGGCGATGGTGTCCACGCCTTCCGGATAGAGCACGGGCAGGGTAGCCCAGCTGAACCACTGCTGACCGTTCTTGAAGGTCTCCTGGAACAGGGGGAATACCTGGGCGAACATGCACCAGAT
>DFFY01000088.1:3693-11548 GCA_002371115.1 Bacteroidales bacterium UBA3764 | reverse complement strand
GCAACGACCGCGCCCGTGAACTCACTTCCGTCCTCACCCAGCAGGACATGCCGGAAGAAGGCATGCACACCATCCCGCTGTACTACTGCTGTCTCACCCCCTATGACGCTTCCTTCAAGGGCGTGCACATCCTCTTTGACAAGGAACTGGTGCAGGACACCCTGGGAGAAACCGTTTCCAAGGCCGGAAAACACCAGCTCCGCATTGCGGAAACCGAGAAATACGCCCACGTGACCTTCTTCTTCAACGGCGGCCGCGAGACCGTGTTCGAAAACGAGGAGCGCATCCTGGTGAACAGCCCCAAGGTGCCCACCTATGACCTGCTGCCGCAGATGAGCGCCCCGGAAGTGGCGGAGAAGCTCATCGCCCAAATCCGCACGCAGAAGCAGGACATGATTATCCTCAACTTCGCCAACGGCGACATGGTTGGCCACACCGGCATCTACACCTCCATTACCCAGGCCGTCAGCTGCATTGACCGTCTGGTGAAGGAAGTGGTGGACGAGGCCATCGCCCATGACTATGTAGTGCTTCTTACGGCAGACCACGGCAACGCCGACTTCGCCGTAAACGCAGACGGAACGCCCAACACGGCGCACTCGCTGAACACCGTCCAGTTTGTGGTCATCAACGCCGGCGACGCCGTGAAGACCGTCAAGGACGGCGCCCTGTGCAACGTAGCACCCACCATCCTGAAGCTGATGGGCATTCCGCAGCCCGCAGCCATGACGGCAGAACCGCTCATTTAGGAGATTCTTCGACTTCGCTCAGAATGACAGCCTATGGAATTCACAGCCAAATTTTTAGCCCAGCTGCTGAAAGGAACGGTGGAAGGTGACGAGAACGCCAAGGCCACCAAGTTCGCCAAAATTGAACACGGCAAGCCGGGCACGCTCAGTTTCTTTGCCAACCCCAAGTACGAGCCCTTTGTCTATACCAGCAAGGCATCCATCCTGATTGTCAGCAGGGATTTTGCGCCCAAAGAACCCGTGACCCCTACGCTGGTACGTGTGGAAAACGCCTATTCCGCCATTGCCGACCTGCTCAAGTACGTAGCCGACAAGAAGAAGATGGCCAAGCGCCACCGCAGCCTGCGGGCCCGCTGGTTCCTGAGCACCCGCTTCGGGAAGCGCGTCTATCTGGGCGCCTTTTCCTATGTGGGCCGCCATACCTGTATCGGCGACAACACCATCATCCATGAGCAGGTCTATATCGGCGACAACTGTACGATAGGCAAAAACTGCATCTTCTACCCCGGCGTCCGCATTTATCCGGGCATGGTGATTGGTGACAACGTTATCCTGCACAGCGGTGTGGTGATTGGCGCCGACGGTTTTGGCAACGCCCCGCGCCCGGACGGCAGCTGGGAGAAAATCGAGCACCTGGGCAACGTGGTGATCGGCAACGATGTGGAAATTGGCGCCAACACCACCGTGGACCGCGCACAGATGGAATCCACCATCATCGGCAACGGCGTACGCATTGACAACCTGTGCATGATTGCGCACAACGTAGTCATCGGCGACCATACCGCCATGGCGGCCCAGACGGGCATCGCCGGCTCCACGGAAGTGGGAAAATACTGCATCTTCGGCGGCCAGGTGGGCATTGCCGGCCATGTGAAGATTGCGGACCACACCACCATCATGGCGCAAGGCGGCATTATCGGCAATATCAAGGAAGAGGGGCAGGTCCTGCTGGGCTCTCCCGCCATTGCAGCCCGTACTTTCATGAAAGCCTACGCCCTTTTTAAACGCGCGGCAGAAAGCTAAACCATCCCCCCGTTTGGGGATTCCATTGTTTTTACTTATCTTTGTACACTTTTACACGTGTTACAGAGATAAGTTTTTTGCATGCAGCGCAATCAGCATACAATAAAAAAGACATATTACTTTCAGGGAAAAGGCTTGCACACCGGCACCTATGCCCACATGAAGATTCAGCCTGCTCCGGAAAACACCGGCATCAAATTCCGCCGGACAGACCTCCGCAGCAAACCCATCATCGAGGCCCTGGCGGAGAATGTGAGCAATACGGCCCGCAGTACCACCATCTCGGTAAACGATGCCGTGGTGGTGACAATCGAACACATCATGAGCGCCCTTACCGGCCTGGGAATCGACAATGCCCTCATTGAACTGGACAATATTGAGGTGCCCATCCTGGACGGCAGCGCCAAGCCGTATATAGACGCCATCCTGAAAGATGGCCTGGCAGACCAAGGTGTTCCCCGCCAGTACATCGACATCCCGCAGTCGCTGGAAATCCGGGACGACCGTACCGGCTCCTGGGTGCGCATAGACCCGTCGGCCGCCCCCAGCGCCGATATTACCGTGGACTTCAATTCCAAGATTCTGGGCATCCAGAGCGCCCATTGGGACGAGAATACGGACTACGCCCATGAGATTGGCGTCTGCCGCACCTTCGTGTTCTTCCACGAGATTGAGTACCTGTTCCGCAACAACCTCATCAAGGGCGGCGACGTGGACAACGCCATCGTCATTGTGGAAAACCCCGTCAATGAAGAGCAGCTGAGCAGCATTTCCAACCTGTTCAACCTGCCCGGGCTCAAAATTACGGACGAGGGCTACCTGAGCAATCTGGAACTGCATTTCCCGGACGAATGCGGCCGGCACAAACTGCTGGACCTGCTGGGAGACCTTCGCCTTACCGGCGGCTACCTGAACGCGCGTATTACAGCCTATAAACCTGGCCATTCCATCAATACCAAGGCAGCAAAAGCCCTTAGGGCCCTGCTTAAATAAAAAAACTATGAACAAAATTCATCCCATGGCATACGTGGACCCGGCCGCCAAGCTGGGCGACCATATTGAAATCGGGCCCTTTGCTTTTGTCGATGCAAATACGGAAATTGGTGACGGCTGCCGCATCCTGAACGGGGCCACTGTTTACAACCACGTAAAAATGGGCAAGGACTGCACCGTATTTCCCGGTGCAGTGGTAGGCGGCATTCCGCAGGATCTCAAATTCGAGGGAGAAGAATCCTGGGTGGAGATTGGCGACCGCGTGAACATCCGCGAATGCGCCACCGTGAACCGGGGCACCAAAGCCAGCGGGAAAGCGATTACCCGTATTGGCAGCGACACCCTCATCATGTCGTATGCCCATATCGCCCACGACTGCCAGATTGGCAATCACTGCATCATTGTGAGCTATGCCGGCCTGGCCGGTGAAACCGACGTCCACGACTGGGGCGTGATGGGCGGCAAATCCGGCTCCCATCAGTTCTCCAAGGTGGGCACCCATGCCTTTGTTGCGGCCTATGCCAAACTCACCAAGGACGTTCCGCCATACGTGCTGGCCGGCCGTGAGCCCCTTGTCTTCGAAGGGGTCAACCGGGTGGGCCTGCTGCGCCGCGGCTTCAGCGAGGAACAGGTAAACGAGATCAAGGATATCTATGACACCCTGTACTTCAAAGGCATGAACGTGAGCCAGGCCGTAGAATACATAGAGGCCAACTTCCCTGCTACGGAACAGCGGGACACCGTCCTGCGCTTTATCCGCGAATCTAAACGCGGTATCATTCCCAAGCCGCGCCCTGCACGCTAGTGCTCCTGTCAAGCGCATACTTTCCGCCGCTGAGCTGGCTGGCCCTGGCGGCCCGTGACTTCACCCTGTCCCCGGACAGGGTTTTGCCTTCCGCAGTGCAGCTGGAAGCCTGCGAGAACTACTGCAAGCAAAGTTACCGGAACCGTTGCTACATCCTGGCCGGCGACGGCGTACAAATGCTTCAGGTTCCCGTGAAGCATGCTGTCAAGGGGGAAGTTCCATTTGCCCGTACAGGGTCGCTAAGCGACGTGGAAGAAAGGGGCACTTCCCCTTTGAATATCCAGGCTATGCTGGTGGATTATTCCACGCCATGGGTGGTACGGACAAAGCGGGCGTTGGATACGGCCTACGAGACGTCGGCGTACTATGAGTATTATCGGGACGATGTCTTTGCCGTCCTGGACGCACAGCCCCAGACGCTGTGGGAACTGAACCTGGCCTCCATCCGCCTGCTGCTGGAAAAGACGGGCATTGCCTGTACGCTCTCCCCCACCTGCTCGTTTGCCCCACCGGACAGCGCCCCCGACGACTACCGTTTTTCCCTCCATCCCAAGCAGCCGGACCACGTACTGGAAACGCTGGGCCTGAACCGGCCTTACTATCAGGTGTTTCAGGGACGCATGGGCGGATTCACGCCACGCCTGAGCAGTCTGGACCTGCTTTTCAACGAGGGGCCGGACAGCATTTTGTGGCTCAAACGCCTGTAACATTTGGAATTTAGGAATAAAATTCCTATCTTTGCACTTGTGAACGAGATAGAGGACGAAGGTCCCCTATCTTTTTTATTAGAGATTCCCGGTCAAGCCGGGAATGACAAAAGTAGCCATGAACAAGGAACAAATCATACAGGCCGTAACGCCGGCCGTGGAACAGCGGGGCTGTTTCCTGGTAGATGTCAGCGTAAGCGCAGACAATGATATCGAGATTGTCATCGAAAAGGAGGAAGGCATTGTGGATTGGGAAGACTGCGCCGCCATAGACCAGGTGATGCACGCCGCATTCAACCAGGACGAAGAAGACTATGCGCTTACCGTGTCGTCGGCCGGGCTGGACCGCCCGTTCAAGGTGTTCAAACAGTTCCTCAAGGCCAAAGGCAGCCAGGTGGACGTAAAGTTCAAGGGCGGAAAACGCCTGGTGGCCACGCTGGAAGATGCCACGGAAGAGAGCGTGACGCTCCGTTATACCGCCCTGGAGGCCGTGGAAGGGAAGAAGAAAAAGGAAAAGGTGGAACATACGGACACCTGTCCGCTGTCGGAGATTAACTCCGTTACACCTTATATTGAATTCAAGTAGGAGGAGATTCGCTCGCCTTCGGCTCGGAATGACAAAAAAGACCTTCGGCTCGGAATGACAAAAAAATAAAACTTATATATAATGGCAAAAGAAAAAGAGAAAGAAGTAACCTTGATTGATGCTTTCAAGGACTTCAAGGAAGAAAAGAGCATCGACCGTCCGGTGATGCTCGGTGTACTGAAGGATGTATTCCTCACCCAGCTGGCCAAGACCTATGGCAGCGCAGACAACTTCGACGTGATTATCAACGTGGACAAAGGAGACTGCGAAATTTACCAGAACTTCGAGGTAGTAGAGGAAGTGGAAGATCCCGTGACCCAGATTACCGTAGAGGAAATTGCCGCGGAAACCGGCGACGACGACTACGAGATTGGCGACACCTTCACCCGCAAGCTCTCCCTGGCTTCCTTCGGCCGCCGCGGCATCCTGAACATCCGCCAGAACCTGCAGGGCCGTATCATGGACATCGAGAAAGCCAACGTGTTCAAGAAATACTCGGAGCGCGTAGGTGAAATCTTCACCGGCGAGGTCTATCAGACCTGGAAGAACGAGGTGCTCATCCTGGACGAGGACGGCAACGAACTCCGCATGCCCAAGAGCGAGCAAATCCCCGGCGAACGCTTCAAGAAGAGCGACTCCGTACGCGCCATCATCAAGAGCGTGGAGATGAAGAACAACACCACGCCCTACATCGTCCTTTCCCGTACCACCGACAGCTTCCTGGAGAAACTCTTCGAAATGGAGGTGCCGGAAATCTACGACGGGCTCATCACCGTGAAGAAGGTGGTCCGTATCCCTGGCGAGCGCGCCAAAGTGGCAGTGGAATCCTATGACGACCGCATCGACCCTATCGGTGCCTGTATCGGCGTAAAAGGTTCCCGTATCATGGGAATTGTGCGCGAGCTGCGCAACGAGAACATCGACGTCATCCAGTGGAGCGCCAACCCGCAGCTGATGATTCAGCGCGCCCTCAACCCAGCCCGCATTTCCCGCATAGACCTGGGCAGCAGCCCGGAAGAGAAAATCAAGGTTTATATGCAGGCGGACGAGGTGAAGAAAGGTATTGGCAAGGGCGGCGTGAACATCAAGCTGGCCGGCATGCTGGTGGGCCGCGAGATTGAGGTATGGCGCGAACTTCCGCAGAACGAGGAAGAAGAAGATGACGTGCTGCTGAGCGAGTTCACGGACGTGATTGACCCTTGGGTGATCGAGCGCCTGCAGGCCATCGGCTGCGACACGGCCCGCAGCGTCATGGCACTCTCCCCTGCGGACATCGCCTCCCGGGCAGACCTGGAAGACGAGACGGTGGAAGACGTGCTCCGCATCCTGCACGAGGAATTTGAAGACTAATTTAGAAAATATAGGGGGTTATATATGGCAGAAATCAGATTATCGAAACTCATTAAACAATTCAATATCGGTCTGGACACCCTGGTGGAGTTCCTTAACTCCCAAGGGGCCGGAATCGAGGATGCCAATCCAAACCTGAAGGTTTCCGACGAATACCTGCCGGAACTGCACAAGAAGTTCGGAAAAGACCTGGAGCTGAAGGAACAGGCGGAGAAGGTGGACGTAAAGCTTACCGAAATTCTGGACAAGGCTTCCAAGAAACAGGACGAGGAAGAAGACGAGTTCGAGCCCGAGCGGGTGACCGTCATCAAGAACAACAACCTGTCCCGCACCGTTGTGGCGGAACCGGAACCCGTGGCAGAGCCCGAACCGGAACCGGAGCCGGTAGTGGAGCCCGAGCCGGAACCGGTGGCAGAACCTGAGCCGGAACCAGTGGCAGAGCCTGAACCGGAACCTGTAGCAGAGCCTGAGCCGGAACCTGTAGCAGAACCCGAGCCGGAGCCGGTAGCAGAGCCTGAGCCGGAGCCGGTAGCAGAGCCTGAACCGGAAGCAGAGCCGGAATCCGCCCCGACCCCAGCGGAAACCCCTGCAGCCCAGGAAGGCGCAGCCCCCTTCAAGGTGGTGGGCAAGATTGACCTGTCCCAGTTTGACCCCAAACGCACCAAAAAGCGCGAACGCATCAAGAGCAGCGGTTCCCAGAAGGTAGATGTTACCAAGGTTCAGGCTGAGAAAGCGCCCAAGAAAAAGGACGACAACAAGAAAGCCGCCAAGTCCGGCAAGAAGGGCGAGCGCTTCAAGCCTGCCATGACGGAAGCCGAGCAGGAAGAGATGCAGAAGGAAATCCAGAAGCAGGTGAAAGAAACCTACGCCCGCATGAACGAGAGCAAGAACAATTTCGGAGCCAAGCACCGCAAGGAGAAGCGCGAAATTGCCGCCATCCGTTCGCAGGAGGAAATGGAAGCCGCCGCTGCAGAAAACAAGGTGCTGAAAGTTACCGAATTTGTGACGGTGAACGACCTGGCCACCCTGATGAACAACACTCCGGTGGTGAAGGTCATCGGCGCCTGCATGTCCCTGGGCATGATGGTGTCCATCAACCAGCGCTTAGACGCAGAAACCCTGGTGCTGGTGGCCGAAGAATTCGGCTACAAAGTGGAATTCGTCACCGCCGAACTCACCGAGGAAGTGCAGCAGCAGGAGCCCGACAAGGAGGAAGACCTGGTGGAACGCCCGCCCGTTATCACCGTGATGGGCCATGTGGACCACGGTAAAACTTCCCTGCTGGACAACATCCGCAACTCCAATGTGATTGCCGGAGAAGCCGGTGGCATTACCCAGCACATTGGCGCCTACAGCGTGAAGCTGGAGAACGGCCGTCGCATCACCTTCCTGGATACGCCCGGTCATGAAGCCTTTACGGCCATGCGTGCCCGCGGTGCCCAGATGACAGACCTGGCCATTATCATCGTGGCAGCGGACGACGCCGTGATGCCGCAGACCAAGGAAGCCATCGCCCATGCCCAGGCAGCCGGCGTGCCCATGGTCTTCGCCATCAACAAAATTGACAAGCCCGGTGCCAATCCGGACACCATCCGCCGCCAGCTGTCAGAGATGAATATCCTGGTGGAAGACTGGGGCGGCA
>DFFY01000088.1:0-3621 GCA_002371115.1 Bacteroidales bacterium UBA3764 | reverse complement strand
CCAGGAAATCTCCGCCAAGAAGGGCCTCAACGTGGACAAACTGCTGGAGAAGGTGCTCTTTGAGACCGACCTCCTGGAACTCAAGGCCAATCCCAACAAGATGGGCAGCGGCGCCGTGATTGAAAGTTCCCTGGACAAGGGCCGCGGTTATCTGGCCACGGTTTTGGTACAGGACGGGACCGTGAACGTGGGCGACGTCATCATTTCCGGCGCCTACTACGGCCGTGTTAAAGCCATGTACAACGAACGCGGACAGAAGGTGCAGAGCGCCGGCCCGTCCACACCGGTATCCTTGCTGGGCCTGAACGGCGCCCCGGCGGCCGGTGAGAAGTTCAACATCATGGCCGACGAAAAAGAAGCCAAGTCCATCGCCCAGAAACGGGAGCAGCTCATCCGTATCCAGGGTATCAAGACGCAGAAGCACCTTACCCTGGAAGAGATTGGCCGCCGTATCGCCATTGGCAACTTCAAGGAGCTCAACGTGATTGTGAAAGGTGACGTGGACGGTTCCGTGGAAGCCCTGTCGGATTCCCTCATCAAGCTGTCCACCGAGGAAGTACGCGTGAACGTGATTCACAAAGCCGTGGGCGCCATCAGCGAGTCCGATGTCCTGCTGGCCGAAGCCTCCGACGCCGTCATCATCGGCTTCCAGGTACGTCCTTCCGCTGAGGCACGCCGTGCCGCAGAAAAGGAAGGCATCGAAATCCGCCTGTACTCCGTGATTTACGACTGTATCAACGAAGTGAAGGAAGGTATCGAGGGCATGCTGGAGCCGGAGAAGAAGGAAGAGGTGACCGCCACCGCCGAGGTAAAGCAAACCTTCAAGATTTCCAAGGTGGGCACCATCGCCGGCTGCCTGGTAAAGGAAGGCAAACTCACCAGCAAGGCCGATGTCCGCCTCATCCGCGACGGTATCGTG
Organism: Bacteroidales bacterium UBA3764; assembly: GCA_002371115.1. Taxonomy (GTDB): domain Bacteria; phylum Bacteroidota; class Bacteroidia; order Bacteroidales; family UBA932; genus Cryptobacteroides. The sequence continues at coordinate 2,702 of DFFY01000088.1, read as the reverse complement.
GTCTATACCGGTACGCTTTCCTCCCTGCAGAGAGGAAAAGACCAGGTCAAGGAAGTGCCCTCCGGCATGGAATGCGGCTGCGGCCTGGATCGTTACAACGACATCCACCCCGGAGACATCATCGAGGCCTTCCAAATTGTAGAAATCAAGCGCAGCCTGTAAAGACTGCGCTTGGGAAAGCACCGTACAGGGCTTTTGCGTTTATATCAGCAGCAGCAATGCCGCCAGATATACGCAAAAGCCCTGCGTGCGTAAGCGGCGACGGATAATGTAATGGGTGGAAAGGTCCACGGGATCCTGCGCAAAATCGGCCTGCAAATTGTCCGGGACATGACAGGAATCCCATTTGTTCACCAGCTCTCCCGCATTGAAATAGGAGCCGCCGCCGTTGGAACGGTTCAGGGTGATGAGGGTTTTGTAGTCGGCATAATACAGCGGCAAATCCTTAGGAAGCGCAGCATCCCCCGGAACGGCCGACACCAGCACCAGCGGCGTACCTCCGGCGTTCAGTACGGCATAATACTGCTCTTTGACGGCCTCCCAGGGAGCCCTGGGGGCATCGTACACGGAAAGCACCACCACATTCCCTTCCGCAGCCATGCGGTCGCAATAAACACCCTCCGCATCGCGGAAACTCAGGATGGGATATTCGTCCGATACGGCCGAAGTATTGCGGAAAACCGTATCGACCCGGACAAAAGTCCAGGAGGTATCCGGCAGGGCGGTAAGGTCAAAGCTGCCCTCCTGCCCGTCTTTCCGGTACACGTAGGCGGCCTTGTAATGGTTGTCCGCAGCTACATCGTCGTCCAGCGAAGCATAGAGTTCCGCGCCCCAGTCGAAGGCGGTGAAATCTGCAATTGGCAGGTGGGTATTGCTGTAAACGACCACATATAAGAGCGACAGGCCGGCCAGCGCAGCCGCAACGATACGTCCCTTTCGCGGACGGCCGAAGTCATGGAAGGGCGTAAAGGCAACCACGCTCAACAGGAGCAGAATCACGTTTTTCCAAAAACTCTGCGCGTGCGAAAGATGAACGGCCTCCCCAAAGCATCCGCAGTCCATGGCGGGATTCAGCAGCCAGAGGACAAAGGTGACGATGGTGAAAAAGCCCAACAAAACATAAGTCAGGATGGCCGATATCTTCCGGACTATACCGGTAATGAGCGACATGCCCACGCCGGCTTCCAGGACGGACAACGCAATCCCCAGTCCCTTGGCCGCCGGCATGAGGGCCGGAAGCTGGAAGAAGCGGAAATATTCCTGCACGATGAGCATGGTGCCCACCGGGTCTATCATTTTCAGCAGGCCCGACACTAGGAAGACGATGCCCACCAGGACGGCCGAAAAACGGCGGAAACGCTGATACGAAGAATTCATTGGAGGTAAGGTTCTACAATAGCACGGACTTTGGCGGAAATGGCCTCCGGCGGAAGCATCTCACCCGCCGGGCCGGAACAGTCTATACGCTGGAATTTAGGGTCCAGCTGCGTCTGCTCCACATAGAGCGAGCGGACCTCCCGCTGAAAAGCGATGGACGCCTCATGGATGTCCTGCGCACCCTCCAGGTACTCCCGGTCTGCGCCGGCGCGGTGCCGTGAGAGGCTCTGTTCCACAAAGCCGATGGGAACATCCAGGAACAGGTTCAGGTCCGGAACAGGGAGTTCAAAATCTCCGTACTCCGTATGGAAAATCCAGTCCCTGAGCTGTTTACGCTGCGCCGCATCCGGCAGTTTGGCGCACTGATAGGCAATATTGGAATATACGTAGCGGTCCAGCAGGACAGTTTTCCCTTCATCCAGCGCTTTCCGGATAACGGGAGCAGCGCCGTGACGGTCCTCGGCAAAAAGGAGAGCGACCAGCTGCGGATGCACAGCCTCATTGGAGCCAAAGTCTCCCCGAAGGAAGCGGCTGATAAGGTCCCCATATACAGGAGCGTCGTAGCGCGGGAAATGGATGTATTCCAACGTGCCGCACCGCTGCTGCAGATATTCCTTCAATTTCTTGACCTGCGTGGACTTCCCTGCCCCGTCCAGGCCTTCCAATACGATAAGCATGATACAAAGATAAGAAAAAAAGAGCCGGTCACAAAGACCGGCCCTCAGGAGTTTCAGTTTTTAGAACACGTCAGGTTCGTTCTGCTTGGGCTCTTCGTCCTCGAAGCGGGGCTTGCGGGGCTTGTCGTGCCGGTCCTCATGGCGCGGGCCACGGTCTCCACGGCGGTCGTTGCCCCCCTTGCGGTCGCCTTCGCGACGCGGGCCGCGGTCTCCACGGTCTCCGCGCGGGGCGCGCTTGGGCTCCACATAACCTTCCGGTTTTTCAGTGAGGGCACGCATGGACAGGCGCATCTTGCCGGTCTTGGCGTCAATCTCCAGGAGCTTGACATCTACCTCGTCACCCACCTTGAGCACGTCTTCCACTTTCTCGGTCTTGGTCCAGGCAATTTCGGAAACATGCAGCAGGCCTTCCTTGCCGGGCAGGATTTCGATGAAAGCGCCGAAATCCAGGATGCTCACCACCTTGCCGTGATAGACGGTGCCGACCTCGGGGACAGCGCAGATGCCTTTGATACGCTCCAGCGTGGCATCCATGGCCGCCTTGTCCGTGCCGAAGATATCGACCACACCCTTGGTGGTGCCGTCGCCGTTGTCCACTTCGTCGATGGTGATGGTGGTGCCGAATTCCTTCTGCATGCCCTGGATGGT
>DFFY01000072.1 GCA_002371115.1 Bacteroidales bacterium UBA3764 | reverse complement strand
TTGCGCTCTTTGCGGAATTCAAACGCTCTTCCCATAATTATTCGGCAATTTCAATACGAGAAATATACTTGTCAATTTCCATGGCCTCGGGAGCATTGCCCCACTGGTCCTTGATTTCCTTGTAGAAGGAGAGGGCCTGGGCCTTGTCGCCGGCCTCTTCCGCCACGATACCGGCCTTCAGGAGATAAGCGGCGGCAAGGGCGTTGTCCGTGGTTTTGGCAGCCTTCTGGTAATAGGAAATGGCATTGCCGTAGTCTTCCAGCTCCGCATAGGCGTCGCCGATGCAGGCCTCTGCACGGGCTTTCAGGATGGGATCCTTGCCCTCATACTTCTTGAGGTAGTCGATGGCGCCCTGGTAGTCGCCGGTCTTGAGGGCGGCTACGCCGGCATACATATACACGGCTTCACCGGCCTTGGAACCGTACTGGTCGATGATTTCCAGGAGGCCCGGGTCGTTGTCGTCCCCGTTCAGGGCCAGTTCATATTCTCCGGAGAGGAACCAGCGCTCTGCCTGGGCCATCTGGTCGGTGGCCTGCTGCTTCTTGGGCTGCAGGATAAAGCGGTTGTAGGCCAGGATGGCCAGGGCTACGATGAGTACAGCCAGGATGCAGCCGTACATCATATTGCCATACTTCTTGAAGAATTCTTCGGTCTTGGAAACAGCTTCCTGCATGTTCTGCTGACGAAGCTCTTCCTCTTTTTTCGTTACTTTTGCCATAATATTTTGTTGTTTTTACTTATCGTATAAGTTGCTTTTAGCCCGCAAATTTACGAAAAATATTATATATTTGCAATTGATTATTGCGCACAGTCTATGCCCACGCTCAAGAAAATAGTAGTACAGGATTTCCGGAACATCGCTTTCCAGGAACTTTCGTTCAGCCCCAACGTGAACTGTATCAGCGGGAACAACGGGGAAGGAAAGACCAATCTGCTGGATGCCATCTATTATTTGTCCATGACCAAAAGTGCCTTTGCGGCTCCGGATGCGGCCAATTTCCGCTATGGAACGGCCGGCTTCACGCTGGGCGGCACCTATGTCATGGAAAACGGGTTGGAGTCGCGTTTCGCCCTTCAAGTTTCGAGGGAAGGAAAAAAGCTGGTCCGGGACGACAAACCCTATCCCCGCATGGGGGAGCACATCGGCGTGCTTCCGCTGGTGATGGTTTCGCCGGGCGATATCGCCCTGGTAAGTGATTCCGGCGAGGACCGCCGCCGGCTTTCCAATGCGGTGCTGTCACAGATGGACCGGGAATACCTGGCTGCCGTGCAGGCATATTCCCGCCTGTTGGCCCAGCGTAACAAAATATTGAAAGACCCCATGCCGGATGCTTCCTTGCTCTCGGTACTGGACGCCCGGATGGAAAAACCGGCCGCTGCAGTGCATGCCGCCCGCGCTCGTCTGGCAAGGGACCTGCAACCTGTTGTGGCGGCGTATTACAAGCTCATTTCCGGAGGTGGGGAAGCGGTTTCTATTGAGTATAAATCGGACCTGTTTAACGGTTCATTGCCAGAAGTTTTCGAGGCGCACCGGGAGCAGGACTTCAGGTTACGTTACACGGCTTCCGGCATCCAGCGGGACGACTTCCTTTTCACCATGAACGGCCACCCCATCCGCCGTGCCGGTTCGCAGGGACAGCAGAAGTCGTTCCTGGTAGCGCTCAAGTTTGCGCAGTATGAAATCATGAAGCGTTCCTACGGTTTTGCGCCCATGCTCCTGCTGGACGATGTCTTCGACAAGCTGGACCTCAAGCGCATCTCCAACCTCATCGGCATGGTGGCGGGCCAGGACTTCGGCCAAATTTTCATTACCGACACGGACGCGGCGCGCCTGTCCGGCATTGTGGACCGCATGACGGACGACCGGGCCTATTTCACCGCTTCCGGCGGGGCTTTTACACGTTTATAGGCCATGGCGGTAAAGTTGCATAGGAAGGAAGCCGTGGGCATGGAGGAAATTGTACAGCAGTACATCAAATCCATGAAACTGGCCACCGGGCTCAACACCCAGCGGGTTTTCGCCGCATGGGACGCCTGTTCCGGCGCCGCCCCCTTCACCCTCAAACGCTTCTTCCGCGGCGGCAAGCTCTACATCACCCTCAGCTCCTCCGTCATCCGTAGCCAGCTCTATTTCCAGCGGGACGTCCTGGTGGAAAAGATGAACGCCTTTTTGGCGGCCGATGACCTTTTCACCGCCGACAACCGCACCGCGGGCTTTGTCCAGGAACTCATCTTGAAGTAGTCGGCCCCATGAGCCGTATTTGACGCAGGCAAATACGGAAAGGCGGAAAGGCCGCGGGGGTGTATGAGGGGGCAGAGCCCCAGCGCTCATCAGAGCGCCGGCCGAGCCGGGTATTTGACGCATGCAAATACGGAAAGGCGGAAAGGCCGCGGGGGTGTATGAGGGGGCAGAGCCCCCTGTATTAAAGTGGAGGTGAGCGGACTCGAACCGCTGTCCAAACGTCGCACCAGGCGGCTTTCTACATGCTTATCCGTCCTTTGGTTTTCGAGGAAGCCCTGCCGGAAGGCGGGCGAAGCGTCCCTTAGCCTTTAAGTCTTAGCCGGATTTAGAGGCGTCCTCCGGAGCAGCTTCAAATGGATGATACCCCTTGAGGGGCCCTTAAGAAGCGGAAGGGCCGAGGGATACTCGTCGGCGGCGCAGCCTTGGCGTCGCGGATTAAGCTAATTTGCTTGGCAAATTAGGCAGCGAGTGCATAGTTGTTGTTGGCAACTGATTTTTTGGAATCTGCGTTTTACGGGACAGGTTCCGAGGCCCGACATGCTTACCGTCCAGCATCAGCGCTGTCAAAACCAAAACACCCCCAAAACTGAACGTGGGTGCAAAATTAGTGAAAAAAAGATTCCCGGTCAAGCCGGGAATGACAAAAAAGGAGCCGGGAAAGACAAAAAGCGTCTATTCGTCCGGCAAAATGCGGCGGGCGCCTATGTAGCGCATCATGTAGTAGGGCTGGGTGGATTCGCTTTCCACCACGCCGCCGGAGGTGGAGGCATGGATGAAGCGGAAACTGCCCCGGTTGTAGTCCACGGATACCACAATGCCCACATGACCGATATCCCGCACGCTGCCGCGCTTGCCAAAGAACACCAAGTCGCCTTTCTGCAGGTCTGCATAGCCGTGAACAGGACGCCCTTCCTTAAACTGGGCGCCGGTAAAGGGCGTAAGGGTGTAACCAAAGTGCTTGAATACATAGGTGGTGAACCCGGAACAGTCGAAGCGGGACGGCCCTGAGGCCCCCAATTTATACGGCGTTCCAAGGAACTTCCGGGCATAGGCAATGACTTGGTCCCCGGAGGTTTTCTGTGTGCTTTGCGAGGAAGAGGTCCGTGACGGTCCGCCTGTTTTTCCGCTCACTTGTCGATGGTTGGCATTGGGGCGGGCGCCTCCGGACCGTACACGGTTTATGGAGTCCATCACCTGCCGGGCGCGTTGTTGGGAACGGGCTATTTCCTGGGGATTTGTCAGGGGCATCTGTTTCTGTCCCTGTGCTCCCCGCCGGGCCGTAGAGCAGGATAGCAGCACTACGGTGGCAAGGAGGATATATGACAACTGCCGGAACATCCTTGCAAATATAGTGATTTTTTACTGTTTACAGGCTTATGCATCATGCGTTTTGTCAAGAAGTAAACTATTCGGGCAGTACCAGGACCGGGCGGATAGAACAGCCCATATAACGATAGTTGCGATTCACAATCCTGACATCTTTTTCAAAGCAGAAATCCCAGGAGAAGTCCGATTGTTCAGTGTACAGGGAACGGCTTCTGTAGTTGCCGACCTTGCCCCTGCTGTCAATCGTCGTATCGTAGCATCGTCCTGCCGCGGGAAGGAACAAGGAGGAGGAAGAGAAC
>DFFY01000107.1 GCA_002371115.1 Bacteroidales bacterium UBA3764 | reverse complement strand
TCATCTTCCGCCTCATGGACAAGGAAATGTACTTTGCCATGCGCACGGACAGCCAGAACGGCATTGTGGACCGCGGCGTGGCCCTGCACAAGATGATCCGCCTGGTAACCGCCGGCACGGCCGGCAACGGTTATCTCAACTTCATGGGCAACGAGTTCGGCCATCCGGAATGGATAGACTTCCCGCGGGAGGGGAACGGCTGGTCGTTCAAGTATGCCCGCCGGCAGTGGTCGCTCTCAGACAACCCGGACCTGCGGTACGGCATGCTGCGCCAATTCGATGAAGACATGGTGCATCTTTTCCGTTCAGAAAACCTGCTTGCAGAGCCTCCGGAGTTGCTGGTGGCCGATGAAGAGAAGAAAATCTTGATTTTCAAACGGAAAAACTGTATCTTTGCATTGAATTTCTCGCCCTCCGGATCCTATGCGGATTATGGCTTTGCGGCCCCGGCGGGGGACTATGTGAACGTACTTGACAGCGACGAGTCCGTGTATGACGGGTTCGGTCGCTTGCGGTTAGGTGAACGTCACACCGCCCTGCCCGAGAAATGTCCCAATGGCAACCAGGCCTACGACCACACGCTCAAGGTGTATCTGCCGGCCCGTTGCGCCATGGTTTTGAAGCAAGAATAAATTCATTTATATGGCTTTTTTGAAATTCAACAAGTCTGAACTCGTCAATCTCGAGTATTCCCTCAAGCGCGAGATTATCCTGGCGAACAAGACCGGAGCGTACTGCAATACGTCCATCGTCACCTGCAATACGCGGCGCTACCACGGCCTCCTGGCCGTTCCGGTAGCCCAGTTCGGCGGCTACAGGCATATTTTGCTGAGTTCCCTCGATGAGAGCCTCACCCTCCGCGGCAAACGTTTCAATCTGGGAATCCATTGCTACGGCGATATATATGAGCCGCGCGGGCATAAGTACATCGTGGACTTTGACGCAGACCCTGTTCCCACCGTCATCTACAAAATCGGGGAGATGGTATTCCGCAAATCCATCGTCCTTTGCCCCGACGAGAACCAGCTTCTCATCAAGTATGAACTGGAAAAAGCGCCGGCCAAGGTAAAACTGGAGCTGAAGCCTTTCCTGGCATTCCGCAATTTCCACGCCCTCACCAGAAAGAACGGCCAGGCCTGTACGGAGTATGAACCGGTGCAGCATGGCGCCGCTTTCAACATGTACCCCGGTTTCCCGGACCTGAACCTGCAGCTGAGCACATCGGCCTGTGCATTCAAGTACAATCCGGACTGGTACGAGGGCATCACCTATTCGGACGAGATGCGCCGCGGTTATGACTGCCGCGAAGACCTTTGGGTTCCCGGCACCTTCGAGACGGAACTCAAGCCCGGCGATTCCATCGTTTTTGCCGCTACGGCAGGGGAGCCGGCCAACGCCACCGCCCTCAAACGCAAATTCACGGCTACGGTGGACAAGATAGGTCCCATCACCTCCTTCCATGACCAGCTGGTCCGCCAGTGCAATTCCCTTATCCGGGAGGAGAACGGCAAAAAGCGGGTTGTGGCCGGCTACAGCTGGCTCTATACGGGCCTGCTGCGGGAAACCCTCGCCTCCGTGGCCGGTCTTACGCTGTACGCCAAAGGCGACACCAAGGAGTTCGAGGAAATCCTGGACAACCTGATTGCCGCCGAGCAGGAACGCCTGACGCGTCGTACCACCCAGGTGGAGGCGCCGCTGTACCTGGCCATCACCCTGCAGCAGTACATTGCTTTCGGGGCAGACGAAAAAGCGGTTTGGGCCAAATATGGCCCGGTGCTCAAACGGGTGATCGAGAGCTATCTTCCGGGCAGCCGCCAGGAAGTGGCCATGCAGCCCAACGGCCTCCTGTGGGCCCAGAAGGATGGTGTCGCCCTTACCTGGATGAATGCCTATATCGGCGGCCGCGCCGTGACGGAACGCGCCGGCTACCAGGTGGAAACCAACGCCATGTGGTACAATGCCATTGCCTTCGCCCTGGCCCATGAACGCAAGAACACCGCTTTCTACAAAACGTGGTCGGCCGTCAAGGCGCTCATCGAGCAAAACTTCCAGCCCCTGTTCTGGAATGCGGACCTGGGCTTCCTGGCAGACTATGTGGACAATGCCGGCCAGCACATGGAACTGCGTCCCAACCAGTTGTGGGCCGTTTCCCTGGATTACCGCTGTGTGGACGATGAAATCATCAGCGAAGTCATGCGCGTGGTGAACGCAGAACTGGTCACCCGCCGCGGCATCCGCACCCTGAGCCCGCGCGACATCCGTTACAAGGGCGTTTATGAGGGCACGCAGCAGCAGCGGGACGAGGCCTATCACAACGGTTGCGCCTGGCCGTATCTGCTGGCCCAATACTGCTATGCCAGCTTCAACATGATGGGCAAGAACTTCATCAAGCGGGCCGAATGGCTTACGGAAGGCTTCTATGAGGACCTCTCCAAGCACGGCGTGGGCTGCTTCAGCGAACTGTACGACGGAGACCCGCCGCACGAGCCGCACGGCGCCATCTCGTCGGCCATGACCACCGCCGCCCTTCTGAATATCAATTGGCTCATTGAAAAATACAGGGAGGAATAAGTTATGAGAGTACTAATGTTTGGCTGGGAGTTTCCTCCCCACATCGCAGGCGGCCTCGGTACGGCTTGCGAAGGTATCGTAAAAGGCCTGGCATACAATGGCGTGGAAACGCTGTTCGTGATGCCGTCCGCCTCCGGCGATGAAGACCAGAGCGCCACCACCATCATCAATGCCTCGGATGTGGCCGTGGACACCGTAACGGAGACGGTGGACGAGTTCCTGGACAAGGTCAAATTCATCCACATCGGCTCCAATATGGTTCCGTATGCCAATCCGGAGGAGTTCGGCAAGCTCATCGAGGAAGAGAAAAAGCGGCAGGTGAAGGACTTCTCCATCAGCTACGGACAAAAGTTCAAGTTCTCCGGCAAATACGGCGCCAACCTCATGGAGGAAGTGGCCCGCTATGCCATGGTGGGCGGCACCATCGCCCTGCAGCGCAAGGATGAGTTCGATGTCATCCATGCGCACGACTGGCTCACCTATTATGCCGGTATCGCCGCCAAGGAACTCACCGGCAAGCCGCTGGTCGTCCATGTGCATGCCACCTCGTTCGACCGGGGCAGCGTGGACAACATCGACACCCGTGTGTTCGCCATTGAAAAGCGGGGCATGGAGGTGGCGGACCGCGTAGTCACCGTGAGCGACCTCACCCGCAACATCGTCATCACCCGCTATGGGATAGACCCCGCCAAAGTGGTCACCGTGCACAACGCGGTGGACTTCAGCGGCCGCGAGAACATCTCGGTCGAGCGGGGCGTGCGTGAGAAAGTGGTCACCTTCCTGGGCCGCATCACGTTCCAGAAGGGTCCCGAG
>DFFY01000092.1:5047-48010 GCA_002371115.1 Bacteroidales bacterium UBA3764 | reverse complement strand
GGTAGTTCACAAAGATGCCCTGGGCGGTCTCCGGACGCAGATAAATGGTGTTGGCGCCTTCTGCGGTGCTGCCCATGGAGGTCTGGAACATCAGGTTAAACTGACGCACCTCAGTCCAGTTGCAGGTGCCGCTGATGGGGCACACAATATTGTTGTCGATAATAATCTGACGATATTCGGCCAGGTCGTTGGCTTTTTCGGCCGCCACGTAGCGGTTGTGCACCTCGTCCCATTTGGCCTTCTCGCGTAGCACGTTGGGGTTGGTGGCACGGAACTGCTCCTCGTTGAAGGCATCGCCAAACTTCTTGCGGCCCTTGGCCACTTCCTTCTCGATTTTTTCCTCAATCTTGCCCAGAAAATCCTCAATCAGGACATCGGCTCTGTAACGCTTCTTGGAATCCTTGTTGTCGATGAGCGGGTCGTTGAAGGCACTCACGTGGCCGGAAGCCTCCCAAATGCGGGGATGCATGAAAATGGCGGAGTCGATGCCCACGATATTCTCGTTCAGGCGGGTCATGGCTTCCCACCAGTAGTTCTTGATGTTGTTTTTGAGCTGTACGCCCATCTGGCCGTAGTCATACACGGCAGCCAGACCATCGTAGATTTCGCTGGAGGGGAAAATGAATCCGTACTCCTTGCAGTGGGCTACCAGCACCTTGAAAAGTTCATCCTGTGTCATATATATAACGTTTGTTTTCAATTATGAGATTCTCTCGCTTCGCTCGGAATGACAGGGATGTCATACCGAGGCCCAATGGGCCGAGTATATCTCATTATCTTGCAAATTTACACAAAAATTTCCGGAAACGCCGTGCGGATTTCCGGTTTGGAAATTTCCAGCAACGGCTTTTTTACGAAGTCCCGCTGCGCAATGAGCGGGTGGGGAACCGTAAGCTCCTCTGTGTGAATGGTTTCCGCACCATAACAAAGCAGATCGATGTCAATGAGGCGGTTGTGGTACACGCGCCGGCCATCGGCATCAAAAAGCGGCTCCTCTTCCCGCCCCATGGCTTTTTCAATGGCCTTCACCTGCCGCAGAATCTCCAGGCCGTGCTCCGTGGGCGTCCCGAGGCGGGGGAGACGGTACAGCACGCACAGGTTCAGAAAATCCGGCCCCTCAAAGCCCCAGGCGGGCGTTTCCACAATCCGGGAAATACGTTCCGGATGCATGCCAAACGCCTGGTCCAGCAGGTTCACCGCCCGCAGGAGGTTCACGTCCCGGTCGCCCAGGTTGGACCCCAGTCCCAAATATACGTTAATTCTTTCCATATCTGTTATGAGATTTCTCCACTCACTTCGTTCGGTCGAAATGACAGGATGTTTGTCATTTCGAGCGAAGTCGAGAAATCTCAATCATTGAGTTTACTATAGTCATCTTCCTCATAGTCCAGGCCCAGCTCCACGCGGGCCTCTTCCGAGAGCATGCTTCGGTCCCATTCCGGCTCAAAGGTGAGCTCGATGCTGCATTTGGCAACGCCCGGGACGGCTTCCACACCCTGCTGCACCTCGCCAATCACCTGGTCCGCCATGGGGCAATTGGGCGCCGTAAACGTCATGAGGATGGACACCTCGTGCGCCTTGTTGATGGTGAGCTCGTAAATGAGCCCCAGGTCGTAGATATTCACCGGAATCTCCGGGTCATAGACTTCCTTCAGGGCCGATATCACAGCCGCGTAAAGGGGTTGCAGCTCCTTCACGTCTTCCGCAGTCAGTATGTCTTTTTTCTCTTCGCTCATAAGATTCTTCGGCTTCGCTCAGAATGACATTATTGCCGGCCTTGACCGGCCAGCTCTTTAATCCGTTCAATCATGGACACCAGGCCGTTGGCGCGGGTAGGGGAGAGGTTGTCCTTGAGGCCGATTTCCGCCACAAAGCCAAAATCGTCCGCGGCAATCTCTTCCTTGGTGCATCCGGAATACACGCTGATGAGCAGCGAAATGATGCCCTTGGTGATGATGGCGTCACTGTCGGCCGTAAAATACAGCCGGCCGTCGCGTTCCTCGCTGTCCAGCCATACGCGCGACTGGCAGCCCTTGATGAGCCGCTCCTCGGTCTTTTTCTCTTCCGGGAAGGCGTCCAGGTTCTTACCCAATTCTATCAGATACTCGTACTTGTCCAACCACTCGTCGTAGATGGAGAAATCGTCAATAATCTGTTGTTTCTTTTCTTCTAAACTCATACCAACATGTCAATAGCCCGGTTCAGGCATTTGATAAAATATTCGGCTTCCGCCAGCGTATTGTACGGGGCGAAGGAAGCCCGCAGAAGGCCGGTTACGCCTAAGCGGTCCATCAGCGGCTCCGCGCACATTTGGCCGGAACGAAGAGCAATGCCCATCTTGTCCATAATGAGCGCAAGGTCCTCATGATGAGCGCCTTTCACAGCAAAAGAGAAGAGCGGAATCTTGCATTCCAACGCCGTTCCATAAAGCGTAATTCGCTCATCCTCAGTTAGTTTCGTGTAAATATATTCCGTAATGGCGGCCTGTTCCTTCTGGACGTCTGCATCGGCACGGGAAGCTTGCACAAAACGGATGGCTGGCACCAGGGTGGGAACACCGTTGAAATTTTGCGTACCGGCCTCAAATTTTTCCGGCAGGGGAGCGTAGGTGGTTTTGGCAAAGCTCACGCTTTTGATCATCTCGCCGCCGCCCATGTATGGAGGCATGGCATCCAGCCAACGACGCTTTCCGTAAAGCACGCCCGTTCCGGTAGCCGCATAAAGTTTGTGCCCGGAGAAAACATAAAAGTCACAGTCCAGCGCCTGAACATCCACCTGCTCATGGACGATTCCTTGCGCTCCGTCCACCAGCACCGGAATGCCGTGTTTGTGACAAACAGCAACAATTTCACGCACCGGGTTAACAAGGCCTAACACATTGGAAATGTGAGAGATAGCCACAATTTTAGTGCGCTGAGAAAGCAATTTTTCCACATCCTCGACCGCCAGGGTGCCATTTTCGTGAATGTCAAGGACTTTCAGCGTGGCATTTTTTCGCTCGCAAACCAGCTGCCAGGGGACGATGTTAGAGTGATGCTCCGCGACAGAAACAAGCACCTCATCCCCCTCGCCAATGAACGCTTCACCGAAGGACGACGCTACCAGGTTCACGGCAGCAGTGGCGCCGGAAGTGAAAACAATTTCTTCCCGGCTGGGCGCATTGAGAAAAGCTTGCACGCTATCGCGGGCGCCTTCGTAGGCCTCCGTAGCCACGCCGGCCAGGTAATGCACGGCGCGGTGGATATTCGCGTTCCCGGCCAGCACGGACTGTGTCCAGGCGTCAATCACCGCCTGCGGCCGCTGGGACGATGCAGCGTTGTCCAGATACACCAGCGGCTTGCCGTACACCTGTGCGGAAAGGGCGGGGAACTGTTTGCGAATCTCTTCTACCATATCTTTGGATAAGTCTGCAAATTTACATATTTTTGCTCAATAATTGATGTCATTCTGAGCGAAGTCGAAGAATCTTATACCTATGATAGACTATATTAAAGGACAAATCATTGAATTAACTCCTACGGAACTCATTCTGGAGAACCACGGGATTGGATACAGTATCCTCATTTCCCTGCAAACCTACGAAGCCTTCCAACTGGCAACGCAGGCCGTAGCTTACATCCACCATTACATCCGCGAGGACGAAGAACTCTATTACGGCTTTGCCACCAAAGACGAACGGGAACTCTTCCGCCTGCTCATCGGTGTATCCGGCATTGGCGTAGCATCCGCCCGCATGATGCTCTCTACGCTTACCTCGGAGGAAATCCGTCAGGCCATCCTGGCAGGGGACGTCAACCGCATCAAGAGCGTAAAGGGGATCGGCCTCAAGAGTGCTCAGCGACTCATTTTGGAGTTAAAGGACAAAGTGGCAAAGGGGGAGGGAGCAGAGTCGCCCGCCATCTTCAAAGCAGACAATTCCGCCGTGGTGGAAGAGGCAACAACCGCTCTTACCATGCTGGGCTTCTCCAAGGCCAACATCAGCAAGGTGATGCCCGGCATCCTCAAAGAAAATCCGAGCGCCAAAGTCGAGGACATCATCAAAGCCGCCCTACAGCGGCTGTAGATTGCCAATCAGGTTGGCAATGACGACGCGTCTTCAACGCAGTTTCGGAGCGTAGCGACCCAGGGGGTCTGGGGGATTAGGCCCCCAGTTAGACGAAGTCTTCTGAACAAACGCGGATGCGTTTGTTCCACGTGGAACATTTTTATTTAGCGGCCGAAATAGACTAAGAGAACAGAAATATCGGCGGGGGAGACCCCAGAAATACGGGAAGCCTGGGCGATGGTCTCAGGCTTATATCTTTTCAGCTTCTGTCGGCATTCAATGGACAAACTCTGGATTTGGTCAAAGTCAAAGTCTGCCGGAATTCGGATATACTCCAGCCGCGCATTCTTCTCCGCCTGCAGTTTCTCACGTTCAATGTAGCCCGCATACTTGATGGCCACTTCCACAGCCGTAATTACCTCCGTGGAATAATCGCCTCGTGTTCCACGTGGAACAAAATTCAAAATTTCGCGCAGAGAAAGCTCCGGTCGAGCAACCAAATCCTCCACATGTTTGCCCTCAGAAAGGGGAGTAGAGCCCACAGACTCAAGATAAGGATTCACGGAAGCAGGCTTAACTTTTGTATTTCTACAAAGCTCAGCGAGCGATTCCACCGCCTCTTGCTTGCGCATCATCGAAGCATAACGCTCCTCGCTAACCAGGCCCAGCTCATGCGAAAGCGCTGTAAGCCTAAAGTCCGCATTGTCCTGCCGCAACAAAATGCGATATTCCGCCCGCGAGGTAAACATACGATACGGCTCATCCACGCCTTTATTGATAAGGTCGTCAATGAGGACCCCGATATACGCCTGGTCCCGTCGGAGTACCATAGGTTCCTTCTCACATAGCCAAAGATGTGCATTCATACCCGCCACTATGCCCTGGGCAGCAGCTTCCTCATAACCGGTGGTACCGTTCACCTGACCGGCCAGGAAAAGGTTTTCCACTACCTTGGAACGCAGCGAAAAATGCAAATACTGCGGGTCAAAATAGTCGTATTCCACCGCATACGCAGGCTTAAATACGACGGCATTTTCCAGGCCCTCGATGGCGTGCATGGCCTCCAACTGAACTTCCAGCGGAAGGGAAGAGGAGAAGCCCTGCAGGTAATATTCGGGGGAGTGACGTCCCTCTGGCTCCAGGAAAAGCTGGTGCGAGTCTTTATCGGCAAAGGTGCGAAGCTTGTCCTCAATGCTGGGGCAATAACGCGGCCCTTTTCCGTGAATCATGCCCGTAAAAAGGGGAGAGCGGTCAAAGCCTGTGCGCAGGATGTCATGCACCTTCTCGTTGGTATGCAGCAGATAGCAGTCCATCTGGGAACCACCGTCCTGCACCGCAGAAGGCACATTGAGGAAGGAAAACCGCTCCGGCTCGGCATCCCCGGCCTGCCGCTGAAAGCGGGAAATATCCACCGAACGGAAGTCGATGCGCGGAGGTGTTCCCGTTTTCATCCGGGCCGTGGGAATACCCAGCGACGCCAGTTGATCCGAAATTCCGTAAGACGCTTTTTCGCCAATGCGGCCGCCTTCGAAGGAATGCTGGCCAATATACATCTTGCCGTTCAGGAAGGTTCCGGCCGTCAAAATAAAGGCGCGTGCGTAAAAAATTGCTCCTGTAACTGTACGAACAGCCGAAATATTTTGATTCTCAAAGAGAAAATCGGCGGCAAAATCCGCGTAAATTCTTAATTTTGAATTACTTAGGAGAAAATTGAGCCACGTGGCAGAAAAAAGTTGTTTGTCGCACTGTGCGCGCGGACTCCACATGGCCGGCCCCTTGGAACGGTTGAGCATGCGGAACTGAAGGGTGGCGGCGTCCGTCACCAAAGCGGAGTAACCGCCCAACGCGTCAATCTCCCGAACGATCTGCCCTTTGGCAATGCCACCCACCGCCGGATTGCAACTCATCTTGGCCAGGCCGTTCAGGTCCGGTGTAAGCAGCAGCACGGAAGAACCCATACCCGCAGCAGCCATCGCCGCTTCACAGCCGGCATGGCCACCGCCAATCACTATGACATCGAAGGAATTATTCATATAGATTCTTCGCTTTGCTCAGAATGACAATTAGATATTGGGACGCTGGGAGAGGTAATAGTTCTCCTTCTCGCGCATGACGGCAATATCCTCCTCCGTATGGTCATCGTACCCAATGAGGTGCAGCACGCCATGGACGATAACACGGTTGAGCTCATCCGCAAACTCCGTCCCGTAGAAAGCAGCGTTCTCGCGCACGGAATCCACGCTGATGAACAGGTCTCCGGAAAGGCGGTTTCCCTCGCAATAGTCGAAGGTGATGATGTCCGTATAATAATCGTGTTTCAGATATTTTATATTGACATCCAAAATATAATTATCGGAACAAAATATTACCGAAATATCGCCGAGACGTTTGGCCTCGCTCTCCGCCACAAACTTGAGCCAACGGGAAGTGAGCCGCTTGTCCTTGAACGTAAACTTGCAATCTTGCGTGAAATAACTGACCATAGCCAAAAATTTGCTGCAAATTTACTAAATTTGCGACAATATGAGTGAATTCAAGACCAACAAAGCCGTCTTCGTGGGTGTAATTCTGGAAAAAGGCGGCGAGCGCAAAGTACAGGAATACCTGGAAGAACTGAAGTTCCTGGCGGAAACCGCCGGGGCGGAAGGCGACAAATTCTTTACCCAGCGCCTGGACCGGCCGGACAAAGCTACCTATATCGGCCCGGGAAAGCTGGAGGAAATCAAGGAATACTGCCAGGAAAACGAGATTGAGTACGTCATTTTTGACGATGAACTTACGGGCATGCAGCAGCGCAATATAGAAAAGGTGATTGCCTGCTCAGATGTGATAGACCGTACCAGCCTTATCCTGGAAATCTTTGCCCAGCGGGCCAAAACCTCCTACGCCAAAATGCAGGTGGAACTGGCCCACTACAACTACATGCTGCCCCGCCTGGCGGGCATGTGGACCCACCTGGAGCGCCAGCGCGGCGGCATGGGCACCCGCGGCGGCATGGGTGAAACCCAGATAGAGATTGACCGCCGTATTGTGAAACAGCGCATTTCCAAGCTCAAGGAAGACCTGAAGAAGGTGGACAAGCAGATGGCCACGCAAAGGGGCAACAGAGGCTCTCTGGTGCGTCTGGCCCTGGTGGGGTATACCAACGTAGGGAAGAGCACCCTGATGAACCTCCTGGCCAAATCCGACGTATTTGCAGAGAACAAGCTCTTCGCCACGCTGGACACCACCGTCCGCAAGGTGGTCATCGAGAACGTCCCGTTCCTCCTGAGCGACACCGTAGGCTTCATCCGCAAACTACCCACCCAGTTGGTAGAGGCCTTCAAAAGTACCCTGGACGAGGTCCGCGAAGCCGATGTACTGGTGCATGTAGTGGACATCTCCCACCCGGACTTCGAGGAGCAGATGGCTGTTGTAGAACAGACGCTCAGGGACATTGGCGCCGCCAACAAGCCCGTATACGTAGTGTTCAACAAAGTGGATGCCTACACCTACGAGCCCTACGACGAATTCTCCCTCCAGCCCAAGCAGGCCATCAACCGCACGTTGGAAGAACTCAAGAGCAGTTGGATAGCCAGCGAAAAAACACCCTGCATCTTCATCAGCGCCCGGGAAAAGATAGGCATAGAAAAACTCCGCAACGATTTATACAAAATTGTCGCGGAGATTCATGCGGGCCGATACCCGTTCAACAACTTCCTCTGGTAAGCTAAACTGTCATTCTGAGCGTAGTCGAAGAATCTCAAAAAGCATACCCGACGCCAAGGGTAAAACTGTTCCCCAGCGCCTGAGAAGCGGTTAAATAGCTCACGTCCAGGTGGAAACCAACAAACTTCACGCCCAAACCCAGTGCCACAAAAGAAGGCACTGGTGACGTAGCGGAGCCATAATGGTACCCCGCACGGGCAAAGAGCATGTCCTTCCAGGCATATTGCACACCGCCTGCCACCGAAAAGCCACCGTCAAAATAAATATCCGCATCGGCCTGTAAAGAAAGGCCGATGCCAAAGCCATATCCTGCGCCTATCTTTGCCGATGAAGGCAATGCATAGCGGCTGCCGCTGGCAGTCTTTACCGGAGTTCCCAGCGAAGCCACACCGGCCGTCGCCTTGAAACCGGCCATCTTGAACAGGAGAAAAGCGTCGGCCGCAAACGCCTGATACGCAACTTCATTCGTAAGCCTCTGACGGGCGTACTTGGCGTTGACGCCTATCGACAGGAAATCCGAAAAGGCAAAACCGGCACCCAGGCCCGCCAGCAGTTCTGACGGCATAAAGAAGGAGCCATCGGGCAGGGCAAAGTCCTCGCCCATCTGATAGCTCACCGTCAAACCCAAGCCGAAGCGCTTGCCTATACGGATTCCCGACAGCAGGTTAATATGGTTGGCCTTGGCCACCGACGGTGCCCAACGCTGGTAAGACAGCTGGACGTCGCTCCCCGTGAAGGGGATGGCAGCCGGATTATACAGGGAAGAAAGGGCTTGCGTACCGCCCACCGTAGCCGCGTCGCGGTTCACCGGCAGGAAGAGCATGGCCGTATTCTGGGCCGGCAACAGCCACGCCCACAGCAGCAACAATAAACTAAGCGTCCATTTTTTCATGCCGCAAAGTTACTGCTTTTTTCCGTCAGTTCAAAAAGAACGGGGCCCTGGACGGGTCCCGTTCTGTGTTGATAAGGAAGTGGCTGATTAGCGGGTGCCGCCGGCCCACCAGACGGGCTCGGTAAATACGTAGTTACCGGCGTCTGTGTAAATCTTGGTGATGTTGGGGTTGGCCACCACATCGTCCTGGCCATAAGGCGCACGGAGCGGGAATTGTCCCGGATTCTCCAGCTCATAGACGTCGTTGCCTTCCGCTTTAAGACGACGGATGTCGGCGTAAGTTTCCACCGTTTCTCCGTTTGCCCCCCACATGCCGATATACTTCTGCATCATGGTTTCTTTCAGCGGATTGGTATCGAACAGCGTCGCAACCGAATTGTTGAAGTAGGTCTCGGCACGTTCGGCCGTCAGGGCATTGTCGTCGGCCGGCTCAAGACCGCCATAAGCATTGATGGAGGGTGCGTTCATGGCTGCCTGGACGCTGACTTCGAAATTCTCGAAAGCGGCGGCGATGGCCCCCTTAAGGACTTCCTTGGCTTCGGTTGCTTTGTTCTGGCGGCACAGGGCTTCGGCCTTGAGGAACTGAAGCTCATGGTAGCTCAGATAGTGAACAGGGGCAACTTCGGCAAACGTGAAGATGTCGTAGGTGTATTCATACTGACTCTCTTCCGGATCACCGGTCGGTGCCAGGTAATCGGCCACATCGTCTGCGGACAAATAGCCCCATGAGCTAGAATGCCAATACGCCCTGTCTGCACGGGGATCGTCACGTTCCATCAGCTTGTTGTACATGCTGGTGCA
Organism: Bacteroidales bacterium UBA3764; assembly: GCA_002371115.1. Taxonomy (GTDB): domain Bacteria; phylum Bacteroidota; class Bacteroidia; order Bacteroidales; family UBA932; genus Cryptobacteroides. The sequence continues at coordinate 38,564 of DFFY01000092.1, read as the reverse complement.
GGAGGAGATGCCGTCGCGGCTCCACTGGAAGTCGAAGAGCGGGTTCTGGTTGCCGTTGTTATAGGCCATGGAAGCCTGGTCGGCAGCAGAAGTGAAGGAGGCGTCCACATAGTCGATGACCGCCTGATAATCGGCTTCTTTGTTGGAGGAACGGTTGATCAAGCGCATGGTATAACGCGCCAGGAGGCCATTGGCAAACTTGGTCCATTTGTCCACATTTCCACCGTAGATAAGGTCATAACTGCCAAGGGTATTGCTGCCATTGCCAAAGTCGGCGATAGCGGCCTCCAGGAGGTCGAAGATGGCTTTGTAGATGCTTTCCTGGCTTTCTGCTTCCGGGTAAGGATATTTGTTCACATTTCCTACCTGGGTGTAGGGCGTATCACCGTACACGTCCGTAGCTACTGCCAGGTTGTAGGCAAGGAGGACTTCGCCGACGCCACGGATGAAGGCGTCACCTGCATCTTTCCCTGCGGCATCATCGGCACATTTGGCAATGATGATTTTGGCGTTGCGGATGTTCTCGTAAATGGTTTGCCAGTTGTTGTTGAACGTGGAGGCAAGGCGAACCTCGGCATCCCGTTTTTCGGCCTTATAAAGCTGGTTGTGCGTGCCGGCCCAATACTCAACGTAGGAGCCGAAATAGGTATTGAAGTCACCGCCGACAATATTTTGCGAAGTACGGAGTTCCACATCGGGGACGATAAACTTGGCATTTACATCGTAGGCAACGCTCAAATCCTTATTGATTTCATCCATTTTGTTTTCCGAGCACGCGGCAACAGCGAAGGCGGCAACGGAAAGGACGAAGAGTTGATATACTTTTTTCATAAGTTAGCCCTCCTTAAAAGTTGTATTTGAGACCGGCGCCATAGCTTGAAGAACCAGGCAGAGAGAATCTTTCGAAACCACCGGACATGTTGTTGTTGCCCTGGGAAGCTTCCGGGTCGAATCCGCGGATGGCCGTCCACAGGAGAATATTGCGGCCGAAGGCGCTGAGGGTGAGGGTCCCCCACTTGGCTTTGACGATGGGATAGCTGATGGAAACCTCACGGAGTTTCAGGTAGGAAGCGTCCCGTACAAAGTACTTGGAGATGTCGTTCAAGGTGCTCAGATAGGCCTGGGCGTCGGAACCGCTGATCATGATGTCGTTGGGTGCATACTGTGCATTGCCGTCGGCGTCATAACCGACAATCTTCACGGACGGTTCATAGTCGAACATGAACTGGTCTTTTTCACGCAGTTCCTGAGAGTAAAGGGCGGTACCATAGTATTCCATCATGGTGGCGGAACCAGCGTACATCTTGCCACCCTTCTTCCAGTCGAACACAGCGTTGACGCGGAGGCCTTTCCATTGGAAACTGGTCCCGAAGCCAAGCTGGAAGTCGGGAGAAACAGCGCCCAGGACAGCGTTGTCGCCGGCGATGGGGAAACCGTCATCGTCAACAATTACCTTTCCTTCGGGGTTGCGGAGGTAATCGACACCATAGATAACGGGATATTTGTCGCCGATACCGGCACGCACCTGAGGCTCTACGAAGCCGCCCAGCATGATGCTGGTCACACCTTCTGCGAGTTCGTCCACATAGTTGTCAATCTTGGTGAAGTTCACGTTGATGTCCCAGAGGAAATCCTTGGTTTGCACGGGGATGAATCCGAGGGTAAGTTCGTGTGCATTGGTGTGTACCCTGCCGGCGTTGGTCATCTTCTGCGAGTAACCGGTGGAGGAGGCCATGGGAACGGCAAAAATCTGATCCTTCACGTTCTGGCGGGAGAAGGTGTAGTTGAGGGTGATGCGGCCGTCCAGGAAGCCCAAGTCAATACCGCCTTCATAGGAACGGGTGTTCTGGGGACGAAGGGCAGGGTCGTAGAGGAGGGCATAAGGCGTATAGGCAACAACCCCGTTGGTGGGATACATGGCCGGGGTTCCGGAGGAGAATCCGCCGCCGAACGTAGGCGTGCTGTAATAGGACTCATGATAGGTTCCGGCCTGGCCTACCTCAGCGTAGGATGCGCGGATTTTACCATAGGTGAGCACCTTGTTCTTCAGCGCTTCCAGTTCCGTGAAGATGAAGCCTGCAGACACGGAAGGATAGGTGAAAGTACGGTTTCCGTGAGGCATGGAGGATACGTAGTCGGAGCGGAACGTCGCGTTCAGGAACAGCATGTTCTTGTAGTCTGCGGCGATTTCACCGAAGGTACCGAAGGTGAGGCTTCTGCCATAAGATTCGGCAGAACTGTAGGAAGCAACGTTGTTCAGGCTGTTCCAGCCGGCGAAATTGAAGTGGTTGCCATAGGCATAGAGATATTTCTCTCTGCCATACACAATTTCGTTACCGAGCATGGCCGACAGGTTCCAGTTATCATTGATGTTCCAGGTATAGTTGGCCGTGAGGAGCGAGTTGATGGTGTTCTCCGTAAGGGTACGCTCGGTGATTTCGCCGTCGGCACCCTTGCTGCCGTAACCGTAGATATCCTGATAGGAGGTTGTATAGGCATCGGTTCCCAGCTGGTATTTGATATCCAGGGTGTGGGCCTGTGCAAACTTGGTCTTGAAGTCCAGGTAGGCATTCCCGTAGAAACGCTGTGACTTCTCCTTGAAGAAGTTGTTCTGGGTGGCCCATCTGGGGTTGTTGAAGGTAAGGTTACGGAAACTCACCTGGGTATAAGGATCGTCGGGTGTGTGATAAGGGATTCCGGCAAGGTCGTAGTCGGCGGGCACGTGGTAAAGGGCGGCGGTGATACCGTCATTGGCACCGGACTGCTTGTTCATGTCGGACTGCACATAGTTTGCATTGAAGCCAATGGTGAAGTATTTGCTCAGTTTGGCATCGGCACCAAAACGGGCATTGTAACGGTTCATGTAGGTGTTTTCAATGATACCGGTGCTGTTGGTGCTGCCCAGGGAGAAAATGAAGTTTCCGCTGCCGAAGTTGCGGGCGACGCTGACGTTGTTGCTGAACGTGTGACCCGTCTTGAAGAAGTTGCGGATGTTGTCATACGCTGCAGGCGTGGTCCAAGGGTCCAGACCGGCCTTCAGGCGCGCACTCTGGTAGTATTGGCCCTGATGGAGCCCTGCTTCCTGGGTGAAGCGGTTGTCCGTGTTGCCGCCGTAGTTGGCGTCATTGGGAAGCTCGCTGATGAGCGGTCCCCAGGACAGGGAGGAAGTGGGGTTGTATTTCCCGGCAGAACCTTGCGCATACTTCTTCTGCACCTCCGGATAAATATCCGGCGTATCAAAGGTAAAGTTGGTGGAGAAGGAAATGGAGGTCTTGCCTGCCTGCGCGGACGAGCCTTTCTTGGTGGTAATGATAATTACACCGTTGGAGGCACGCATACCATACAGGGCCGATGCGGCCTGGCCTTTCAGGACGTTGATGCTTTCAATGTCGTTGGGGTCGATATCCAGGGCGCGGCCGGCGTAGTCCGAACCCGTCACGGAGTTGCCCGTGTCAATGTCGGGGATGGAAGCAATGGGCATTCCGTCCACTACGTAGAGGGGTTGGTTGTTTCCGTCCAGGGAACGGGAACCACGGATGGTGATTTTTGCAGAAGCACCGGGCATACCGGAGGAGGAGGAGATTTCCACGCCGGAAAGCTTGCCCTGGAGGGCGCTGCTCAGGCTGGCGCTGGCCGCTTGGGTGAGGTCTTCGGACTTCACATCCTGGACGGCATATCCCAACGCTTTCTTTTCGCGGGAAATACCCATGGCGGTTACTACTACTTCTTTCAGGTATTCCGCGTCGGGTTCCATTTTGATGGTGAGACCGTTAGCGGCATCGACCTCGGAGGTTTTCATGCCCATGAAGGCAATCACCAGGCGGCTTCCGGCAGGGACATTCGAGAGCGAAAAAGCACCGTCCATATCGGTGAGTTCGCCGACGGTGGTTCCTTTCACGAGTACATAAGCTCCCACGACGGGTTCTCCGTCTTGAGACACCACCTTACCTTTCACTACGCCGTTTTGGGCAAAAGCCACGGCGCACACAAAGAAAAGGAAGGATGCGAGCAGAGTCTTAATTCCTTTCATGTGAATAGATTTAAAGACGTTAAACATAAATACTGATACGATTATCACGTTCTCTTGTAAATAATACACTACTAAACGACCCTTTAAAAATTCGGGTACTCGCCTGCAAAGATTGAAAAACAAATTCACATTTGCAAATTTTTAAAATCGTCGATTTATGCGTTTAATCAACGATTTCCGCCAAATATTTGCGTTTTTTTCGCGATTTTTGGAAAATATACTTACAATCCGTTAAAATAATGCATCAATTTTTAATAGATTATAAACATGAAAAATTTTTTAAAAATTTTTATATCAGCTTTACCTTTCACTCTCAGGTATTTGGCTTTCTTTAACAAATCGAAACTTCCCCATATATACTTATCGCGCGCGTATGAACCGGTGTTACTTCTCATTCAAATACCGGGACAGCGTGTTGCGGTGCATCTTAAGCTCTTGGGCCAGGCGGCCAATGCTGACGCCTTGGTTCCGCCGGGTGCGAATATAGTCTTCCCTGTCGTCAAATCTTTTCCGTTCCCGGCTTTTTCCGAACGGACGTCCCAACTTGATGCCTGCCTGTTTCTTTGCAGCCAGCGCCTCGCGCGTACGTTGTGATATAAGGTTGCGCTCGATCTCGGCCGCCAAAGAGAAGGCAAAAGCAATGATTTTGGCATTCAGGGAGTCCGACAACTCGAAATTGTCCTTGATGGAATAAATTTTAATCCCCTTTTGGGAGCATGTGTTCAGGATGCCCATCACCATCATCATGTTGCGGCCCAATCTGGATAGTTCGGTACATACTAACACATCGCCCCGGTTCATTCTTTTCAAAAGCCGCCCCAACGTTCTTCGATTGATCTCTTTTGCTCCGGACACCTTTTCCTGCACCCAGCGATGAACTTCCCAATTACGCCGATGGCACCACTGTTCAATCTCGTACTGTTGACCTTCGTACGACTGCAACTCTGTGCTTACACGAATATATGCAATAATCATAAACTGAAATTTTATATGCAAAAATCTACCGAATCGTAAAAAACAGCAAAAAAACATGTGAAACAACACAATCTTTTTTACGATTGTAGGATTTCCGGGAACGCTTTTCTATGTTTGCAGAAACCGACATCCGGGCCCGGTGTCACAAAATGCGATAATATGGAACAAAATGAATTGAAAATTGGCAGGTATGCCAATGTGCTGATGGACCGATGGTTCAAGAGAACATTTGGCTGGGCTCCGGCCCGGCGGCTCATGCAACTCTTTCTGCAGGAAATGATCCCGGAGCGGAAGATAACCAAACTGAGTTTTGGCCCGCAGGAGTATGTGAACCCCATTGAGGAGGGAAAGGACATCCGCTTGGATGTACATTGTACGGATGAAACGGGAGCACATTTCATAGTGGAAATGCAGTTCACGGAGCAGAAGACCTTCTATGAACGGGCGATGTTTAACTCCACCTTTGTAATACAAGAGCAGGTCAAGGTTGGCAGTACGGACTGGTCCCTTCCGCAGATTTATTTTATCGGGGTGGTCAATTTCCCGTTGCATGAAAGTTCCGACAGGGTGTTGTACAGGTACAGACTGAAAGAACTGACCACGGGCGAGGACATGCCTATCCCGGTTGAGTATATCTTCCTGGAGGTTCCCAATTGCAGCAAGGCGATGACCAGCGAGGCCTCGTTGCTGGATAACTTCTGCTATGCCATGAGGAAGATGCCGGAGATGGAGGAACGACCCAAAGAATTGAAGGGTGAGATATTTGATTTGTTGTTTAATTCTGCGGAAATTAATAAATTTGCCCCGAAGGAACGTTCCGAATACATCAAGCAAATGATTACCATCAGAGACATCGTCAATCAAATGGCCACGGCCGAGGAAAAAGGCCTTGCAAAAGGTCTTGCAGAGGGAAGAGCAGAGGGCGATGCTCAGGCCCGGCAGGAGACTGCCGCCGCACTCCTGAAAATGGGCATGGATGCCAAAACTGTTTCAGAAGCCACCAGGCTATCCATAGAGGAGATTCTTTCACTACAAAACAAATAAGCCAATACGTACGATCCATGATCAGCGACCGCGAAAAACAGGAAATTGCCGAGGTGTACCTTGAGAGGGGCATCGAGCAAGGCATTGAGCAAGGCATTGAGCAAGGCATCGAGCAGGAGAAGCAGGACACGGCTAAGCGTATGCTGGCCATGAGGACAGATGTAGCTATTATTGCTGAGGCAACAAAGCTTTCCGTAAGTGAAATAGAGGCCCTGAAATAGCATCAAAGAATCTTTATGAGTTGACGGAGTGCGAAAGCGCTTCGTCTTTTTTTTTTCTTTCAAATCGGAAGTTTCCCTGGATACCTGAAACATTTGCCCGCTGCCCCTCGATACGGTCGTTTAGTAGTGTATACCGTGGAAAACCAACGTGTATCAATATTTATGTTTAACTAAATTTTTCATGCTTATGAAAAAAGTCAGGTTTATTCTCCTGTCTGTAATTATGCTCTTTAGCGTGAGTTTGGCTTTTGCCCAGAACATCACCATTAAAGGCGTAGTTACCGATGGTGCGAACGGTGAGCCGCTTCCGGCTGCAACCGTAATGCTGAAAGGAACCACCCGTGGTGCCGCGACCAACCTGGAGGGGCAGTATTCCCTTACTGCACCCGCAAAAGGCGTCCTGGTGTTCAGCACGATTGGCTATAAAGCTGTCGAAGTTGAAATCAACGGGCAAACAACCATCAACTGCGAACTTTCCGCCGATACGGAATATCTGGAAGACGTAGTTGTGATTGCTTATGGCACCCAGAGTGCCAAAACCGTTACAGCCTCTGTTTCCTCTGTGAAAGCAGACGCCATCAAGGATGCCCCGAACATGAGCTTCGACTCCATGCTGCAGGGTCAGGCCGCCGGTGTGCAGGTCTCGACGCCTAACGCCGGTGCCGGCGCCCAGGCAAAAGTGCTCATCCGTGGCGTCAGCTCCATTTCCGGCGGAACAGACCCGCTGTACATTGTCGATGGCGTTCCCATCCAGTCCGGCGTGGTTAACGCCAGCTACATGGAAGCAAACCCGCTGGCCGACATCAACCCGGCCGACATTCTGTCCATCGACGTCCTGAAGGATGCCGCCGCAACCGCCCTGTATGGTTCCCGCGCAGCCAGCGGTGTCATCATCATCACCACCAAGCAGGGCCGCAAGGGCGAAACCAAGGTCACATACGACATGAATATCGGTTTTGTCGAGCCCACCAAAACCTATAACATGATGGACGCCGACACCTATGTGGCCTATAAAAACATGGCGGTCAAAAACCGCTATGGAACAGATGAAAAAGCCATCAGCGGCGCTGGCAACCCTTACGGTGACAAGGCCTTCAACATTCCTTATACCCAAGATGCTTCCGGTAACCGCAACTACCTCAAGACCAATTGGAATGACCTCATTTATAAGAAAGGTCTGGTCATGAATCACACCGTTGCCATCTCAGGTGGTTCTGACAAAACCCAGTACTACGCTTCCGCCAACTACTCTGACAACCAGGGTATCATCATCGGCGATAATTACAAGCGTTACGGCTTCAAGGCCAACATCTCCACGCAGGTAACCAAGTGGCTCAAGGTAGGAATCAACGGCCAGTATTCGAAGGCTTTCACCAGCGTATTGGACACCTCCCGCCAGGATGGCGTGTTCAGTGCTGCCGGTCTGCCCCGTCAGGCAATGATTCTGCCCCCCATTACGTTCCCGTACAATGAAGACGGCTCTCTGAATGTGATGAGCAACGGCCAATACATCGGAGTAGGCGGTGTGAATATTGCAACTTTGGGCTATCCCAACCCGATGGGCCAAAAAGAGTCCTTCAACAAGATTAACACCGACCGCATCATTGCCAGCGGCTTTGTGCAGATTGAGCCCATCAAGAACCTGGTGGCCCGTTCCCAGTTCGGTGTGGACTACATGGTGGAAGGCGAAGAAACCTTCTGGTCTCCCAAATATGGCCAGGGCGCAGGCAACAATGGTTATGCCTGGCGTTCCATGAACGACCAGCTCAGCTGGACCTGGACCAATACCATCAACTATACCCTTGCTTTCAAGGATAATACCTTTGACTTCCTTGTGGGTATGGAAGCTTACAAGCTCTCCTATGGCTCGGACTGGATCAATGCAAGTGATATCTCCAACCCTGCCTATAGCGGTTTCCGTGCCGGTTTCAATACCATCAAGGCCGGTGGCGAAGAAGGCGCCAAGTCCATGGTTTCCTACTTTGGCCGTATCAACTACGACTATAAGTCCCGTTACATGCTCTCTGTCAACTATCGTCGTGACGGTTTGTCTTCCCTGGGCAAAAACAGCAAATGGGGTAACTTCTGGGGCGTTTCCGGTGCATGGCGCATTTCCGAAGAGTCCTTCTTCACTCCGCTGCGCACGGTTGTGGACGAGCTGAAAATCAAGGCCAGCTACGGTGTCGTGGGTAACTCCGACATTGGTTTCTACGGCGCCCAGACTTACTACAGCGATGCCTATTATGGCGGCTCTCCCGCTCTCGGCCTGGCCAATATCGGCGACTCTTCCCTTGCATGGGAATCCTCCGGAAAACTGGACGTCGGCTTCAATGTGGGCCTGTTCAACCGCGTCAATCTTGATTTCGATTACTACTACACCAAGACGAACAACCTGGTCATGGCTGTGCCTCAGGGCCCTTCAACCGGTATCGGTTCCCTTATCACCAATACCGGCGCCATGGAGAACAAGGGTGTTGAAATCACTTTGAATGCCGATGTAATCAAGAATAAGAACTTCTCCTGGAGCACCAATTTCAACATCACAACCGCCCACAACAAAGTTCTGCAGCTGGCAGAAGGTGTCAAGGAGATTTATGGTGACAGCGAAGCCAACATTACGCTTCCCGGCTATTCCGTAGGTCAGCTCTATGCCTACCCGACCGGTGGTATCGACCCTGAAACTGGTTGCCGTATTTTCTATGGCACCAATGGAGAGTGGACCCGCTTTGACTATCTGGCCGGCGGCTGGTTCCTGAAAGACGGAACGGAATTCCAGGGAGACATTGCCCAGGTACGTGCCGGCAACACCCTGCCTACATGGTTCGGTGGCTGGACCAACAGCTTCAAGTATAAAGGCTTCGACCTCAACTTCATGTTCCAATTCTCCGGCGGTAACTGGATTCTCAACGCCATGACCGCAACCGGTTCCGACAACCGGTGGTGGAACAACTTCGCAGAAGTTGCCGAAAAGAGCTGGAAACAGCCTGGCGACAACGCAAAATACGCAAAGCCTATCTACGGCGACAACTACTCCAATGGTTCTGCCATGGAAATTACCGACTGGATTGAAAAAGGCGATTATCTCCGTTTGAAGAACATCACCTTCGGCTACACTTACAAGCCCAAGAACAAGATTATCGGCCTGTCCTCCATCCGTGCTTACGCTCAGGTACAGAACGTATTCGTTGCCACGGCCTTCACCGGCCTGGATCCTGAAATCACCTCTTCCTATACCTCCCAGGCGGTGCTGTCCGGCGGTTACTACAAGAACACCCTGCCTCAGGCCCGTACATACACCCTTGGCGTTCAGGTTGCATTCTAATTAAAAGGAGACCCAAATTATGAAGAATATCATCAAACTTCTTGCTATACTCACCGCGGTGGTTTCCCTTGGTTCCTGCAAAAAGGAATTCATTGAACTGGACAAACCGTATTCCATGACGGAGAATGTCATCTTCGCCGACGCAGACTATATCCAGACTGCGCTCCTTGGCTGCTACGACGCTTTCAAAAGCACCAATCCCACCTTTATGGGCGGTCTTGCCTATATCGTGTTCGACTGCCGCGGAGAAGACATCGTGAACATCTCCAACCCTGTAACCATGCAGGACACTTATGAAATGAAGGTCCTGTCCACCACCCAAGAGAACGGCCGTATCTGGAACTATGCCTACTGGACCATCAATACTTGCAACATCTTTATCGAAAATCTCGAAAAGCACAATTGCAAAGACGTTATTGGTGAAGAGCTCTGCAAGCAGTATACCGCCGAGGCCAAGTTCCTCCGCGCCTATTGCTACTATGTGCTGGCCAACCTTTATTCCCTGCCGTATTCCATCAATCCCGATGCCCTGGCAGTGCCTCTGCGCCTCACTGCGCTGACTTCTTCCGGCAACAACGACTGCCCGGCGGCCGCCATCAAGGACGTCTATGCACAAATCCTTGCCGATTGCCTTCCCGACGACCTTCCCAGCGCTCCTGGCACCTATGACGGTGTAACCCGTGCCAATGAAGCGGCGGCACACATGCTCAAAATGCGTGTCTATATGGCCATGGAGAAGTGGGACGAGGCCATTACCGAGGGCAAGCTGGTTACCGGCTATTCCCTGGCTCCGGATGTGACCAAGATTTATGGCCCGGGAACCTACGAGTGCCCTGAACTCATTTTTGCCCTGCCCATGTCCACTCAGCCCGGAGACAGCCCCAATACCCAGATGAGCTGCGCCGAATACTACAGCATTGACGCCCAGGTGTGCTGGCTCAATACGGAATCCGGCATCCTTGCCGAGGATGCATACTCCCAGGATAAAGACAAACGTATTTCCGACCTCGTTTCCGCTCCGGACAACAATGGCTATGTATACTCGCTGAAGTTCACGGACAAGGCACAGAAGCAGGATTGGATTCCGGTCATGCGCTATGCCGAGACGCTGCTGAACCTTGCAGAGTGCTACACGCACAGCGCAAATGGCACCACACAGGCAAGAAATGCGCTTAAGGAGGTTCGCTCCCGTTCCATCGCTGCCGGTGACGATATGCTGGACGTTGACGCCCTTTCCGGCGGTAACCTTACCACCGCCGTCCTCAAAGAGCGCCGCCTTGAGTTCATCTGCGAAGGAATCCGCGGCATTGACATTATCCGTCGTGGTGAGAACTTCGTCAAAAACTATCATTCCGTCAATCTTGACGTTGCGCCTACGGCCAGCAATTACTTCTGGCCCATCCCCAATGCCGAAATAAATTATAACAAAACTTTAGGCAAGAAATAGTATGAAAAAGATATTTTACATTTGCATGGCCGCCCTTGCTGTTGCTGCGGCATCCTGCTCGAAAAAAGATATCGCCGTTAATACTTATGGTGGCGAGGGGCTTGAGTTCGTGCACTTTGCAAACGCGGCAGAAGCTTGGCTTGTAACAGAAGACGACGAGTCCTATGAGTACGATGTGGTAGTTGCCATCACCAAAGCTCCTGCACAGGATGTAACCTACTCGGTTACTCTTGGTGAAGCCACTACGGGCGAAGAAGGGGTAGACTTCTCCATCCCCACAAAGTCCGTCACCATCAAAGCCGGCGAATATAAGGCCAGCCTCCCTGTTGAGGTGCTTTATGATACCACGGGAGAAGGATTTGAGATAGAGCTGGTCCTCAGTGTCAACGAAGCCTTGATTAATCCCGCTTACGGCGCTTCCGCCTACATCGCTGTCAAGAGTGACAAAATTACCATTGACTGGGATTGGCTTGCCGGCAACTGGAACGCCCAGGATTCCGAGGGCGATCCGTACGTAATGGCCATTTCCAAAAAGGATGAGACCACGGCAGTATTTACTAATATCTGGGGTAGCGGCGCCGACATAGAGGGCACGGTTGATTTTGAGGCACGTACCGTTACGTTCCAGGGACCGTTTAACCTTGGAGATGGATGGTATAATGGTTCCTTATACTGCACCGGTGTGGCCGACGATGAGACCTTCCAGGCAACCCTGTCTCCTCTCGGAATTACGATTTCCGGCCTGCGTTATTATCTTGTAGGCGGAGATTATGATGGCTATGACTTCGGTGAAGATTCTACCCGCCTGACCCGATAGCCGGATATACCAACATTCCTTAATACCCGAACGGGACCCTGGAGGGCCCCGTTTTTTGATATCGCCACAGGAATTATTTTTAAAAAATTATTTTTTTTTGGTAAAATTTAGTATCTTGCCAAAAATTACATTTATATGAGCAACCAAAAACCTGACAATCCTTTCTTTACAAGTACTACTGAAATACCTGACGAATTCTTCTGCGACCGGAAAAAGGAGACAGAAGAAATTATTTCGTATCTATTAAACGGAAGCAATATTGTTTTAAAGGCCCCCAGGCGAATTGGAAAATCCAGTCTCATCAAGCATATATTCAATCAGCCTGCAATCAAAGAAAAATACAACACTTTGTATGTCGATATTTACGGAACCAAGAATGCGGCAGATTTCAGGGAAGAACTTCAGCGGTGCTTTATCAATGCACCCTTCGCAAAAGAATTCAAGGTGAAAAAGAAGATTGAATCATACATTAAAAGTGTTCAACTGGATTTAGGCTCATACTCCGAAAGTGGATTTAACTTGCCTAAAATAGGGTTAGGAAATTATCATGCCCCTATCTTTTCAATCGATGAAATATTTGAGTTGATAGATAACGCCGACAAACCCGGACTCATTGTGTTCGATGAGTTTCAGCAAATACAGGATTATCCGGAAAAAATGGCGGGAATAATCCGTTCTTTTATTCAGCAGTTGAAACGGACCCGCTTTATTTTTTGCGGCAGTTCACGTCACATGCTCAATAATATGTTCTCGAACTACAATCAGCCGTTTTATAACAGCGCCACATCTTTTGACTTGGATATCATTGGTTTAAACGCCTATACACAATTTGTCACAGACGCATTCGCCGGTTATAATAAAACAATTGACAGTGAAGCGGTTGCCTTTGCCTACTACCTGTTTTCTGGGAATACCTATCTGATGCAAGCGTTAATGAAAATTGTGTTTAGTGATACCCAAGAAAATACAGAAGCGAATAAAGAACTGCTGCTCAAATGTCTGGATGAGATGTTGGACAGAAAAGACTCCGACTACAGGGACTTGATTAACAGGCTTAACTCCAAAAAAGAAAGAAACACATTGTACTGCATTGCAGGGGAAGGAATAGCAACCGGACTCACCTCTACAGCAATTATGAAGAAATACAATTTAGACAATGCATCGTCTGTTCAAAACGCACTCGGTAACCTTTGTGGAGAAAACCTAAACATCGCCGTTAACATTGCAAAAGGTACATATATTCTTCAGGACCGATTGTTCGAACTGTGGATTGCAAAGCGAGGCGGGTACATGGAATTAAAGCTTGCGAATGTGAAGGAAAGGTTTGAGAAAGAAAGAAGTCTAATGGTTTCCAATCCGGATATCATTGCACCCAACTTGTAAAACTAACCGTAGCGTTGTAAGCCTCCGTTAGAGTACGTTCGTGCTGGGCGAACACAAAAGAAGCGCCCCGGGGCGGGGCGCTTCGATTTGCATAACAGGAAGAAGGCTTATTTCTTCAGTTCCTTGGCGGAAACGGAGGCTTCGCTCTTTTCAGCCTTGGCAATGTTCCACGCAGCCGGCTGGGCAGGCTTGGAGCCAAGAACAGCACTCTTGGTCTGCTTGTAGGCTTTGCCGGAAGCATTAACCTTTACGCCCGACGTAGCCGCAGAAGGAGTAGTAACCTTGGTGATGGTGGTAGGAAGTTTGTAATAACCGCCATAACCATAGTAGTTACCTTTATCGACATAGTACTGGATAAACTGGAACCCGCTAAATTCGCCCTCAGGTGCAGCACCGGGAGTGAGAGTTGCGCTACCTTCGCTATAAGAGGCGGTGAACAGAGTATAAGTATTATCCGGTGAGAAGTTCTCCCCATACAAGCCTACCAGCAGTTCGCTGATAGCCCCCACACTGCTGTGTGACCAGTCATATACATCCTGATGTTTTACGGAGATATTACCCGTAGCCTCATCGAATATAGCCTCTATATCCAGCTCATTCTCACCAGAAGGACCGAAGCCGGCAATTGCATACGTTTTATTGATGGCCGCCTGCTTGATCTGGATGCTCTGCGTCTCTTCAGCATAACCGGTAAATTCGCTAGTTTCCTCATCATATTGGGCAACCTGAGCGGTGATGCTCCAATTGCCAATCCACTGGGTATAGGCGTCCGTAGCTTCAGCCGCTTTTACCATGACAGCCGGCAGGCTTGTCCGGGAAGTTGCAGCATCCGTATTCCCCTTACCTGCATTTGCCCCCGTTCTGATTACCCAGCAATAACCAATAGCGCTGAATGCTCCATAACTACAAGATCCGGGGTAAAGTTTAACGTTCCCTTCATCATCGAACGCACCGGTGAAAATCTTTTCCGGATTACTGGTATTAAGAGGATAAGCATTATAGCTACTACTGCCGTAGGTAAATACGCCTGTCATATAGTTGTCGCACGCACCATAAGTACTTACTTCGAATTCCGAACCATTGAGTTTCTGCTCCATGATATAGAACTGACCGTTTACTGCATCGTAGACACCCTCGCACTCAGTGGCCTTACTGTAAAGTTCGCCATTTAGACCAGAGATTCCGGTTATCGTATAATATGTCTTCTCACCGGGCACCTTCTCGGAGATGGTCCAGGTTGCATTCCCGACAGACCAGTTCCCCAGGAAGTCCTCATAATTGGCAAAGACCTTGACAATCTTTTCAATGCCGGAAACAGGCAATGTGACACGGCTTGTTCCGGAGAAGAAGTTACCCAACCCTGCATTCTCTCCAGTTTGGATAATCCAACGCATGCAGTAACCCCGATAATTGATAGTGCCGTCGGAGTTTTCACCGGCACGCATCTCAAGGGTTCCGTCGGGCAAACCTACCAGCCTGGCAGCTACGCCGAAGTCTTCTTCAATGTAATTGTACTGATAGTAGCTTTGGGCATCGAGATACCAACCAATGAAGTAGTCCTTGAGCGGTCCGTAGTTATTAGTCGAAGTATCATCATACGCGCCAATGACCTGATCAGGAATCTCAAGGGCGCCCTTTTCGGAATTGAAGTTGGCGACAAGGGTGGTGTTACCACTACGGGCAGTGCCGATACCGGGGAAGTTCTCAATGGTATAGGTCCCTTCCTCAGCAGCGGAGATGACAACCTCTGAACCGGAAATGCTCCAGGTGCCAAGGAAGTCTTCATAAGTAAGCTTAACAGCCGGATCAACCTTCTCATACTCACAGATGGCATACTTGCCGCTGGGCAGGCCGTTCTCCTGCAGGCCGATGATTACAGTGAAGAACTCACCGTACTGGGCGGCACGGGTAAAGGAAAGGTCCTTGCTGGTGTTGTAGGCATCTTCAGAGATGGGCTCTGAGTAGTACCAGAGATAATTCTGGATAAGGTCTGCCACTCTGGTAGTTTCTCCCTCAAGGAACTTTTCTACAGAACCGGCAGTTTCAAGGATGCTCTTCTTATATACCTTTCCTCCATAGCGGGCATACCAATCATCGGATGTCGCAACAAGGGTAAACTGGTCACGCGTGCCGTTATCCTGTACAAAGCTAAGCGTCCAGGCGGGATTCTGGGTGAATACCAGCTCCTCAATGCTTCCCAGGATAAATCCGGTATAGCCAATAAAATTCTTATCATCGTCGAACGCCTCATAATACCCATTGGTGTAACCGGTGATATTGACCAGTTTCCCTTCCAGAGCGGCAAGCGTGGTTTCATCGGACACAGTTTCCACCTTGATGGGGCCGTAATCCGGCAAGCTCTGAACGTAGTACACGCCGTCTTCACCCTTGGTAAGCGTACCGGTTGCTACGGTGTTGACAGAGTTGTAATTTCCGGCAGTGCCGAACCAGGTGTAAGGCAGATCCGTCACCTCCTGCCCGGAAGCGGTGACGGTGATGGAGGAAGCCTTCACATATTTCACCTTGGTATCCTCCGTGGTCAGTTTGGTACCGGCGAAGGAGACTTCGTCGCCGCGGACGGCCTCGTTGTCTTCCTTGGCAAGGTAGAGGTACGCGCCGTTCTCATCCACCACCAGGGCACCTTCCTTGGAGGCGGCCAGAACGATGGCCTTCTGGCCGGCAACGGCGGTGCCGTCGGCCAGGCTGCGGATGGAAGCCAGGTCGGTAGCCACGTCGGAAGCGGGCTGCTGGATGATGGTGAAGTCCTTGATGGTTTCGCCGCTGGCCTCGTCAGTCACGGAAACCGTACCTACACGGTAGGCGCCGGTCGCATTGGCCGCGGCGACGATGGTCAGATTGTCCGTGTGCGTAGCCTTGGTTTCTGTAACGGAAAGCCAGGATTCCGCACCGTCGCTGATCATCACGTTATATGCCTTGTTGGTGGTCACGGTAAGGTCAACCTCACCGCCGGCGGCAGGAATCTGCGCATCCACGTCGGCCACGGCCTCGATGGTGCCCTCTTCCAGGGAGATGACCTTGATGTTGGTCTTGCCCTTGTTGTTGTCGGCAAACACAAACACCTTGCCGGTGATGGCTACATGCTCTGCACCTTCTTCATCCTCGGGAACACCGATGAGGATATAACCCGTGAGAGCGTCCGTCTTCACGATTTTGGCGGAAATGCCGGCAGTGGCACTGAGGACGTCAACCGTGATGTCGTCGCCTTCGGAAGCGCCCTGAACCGCATATTCCAGAGAAATGTTGTCTCCGGCATTGGCGCCCACGGAAGAAATCTCACCCTGATAAAGGATGTTGAGGGCGAAGGTCTTTTCCTTGGGGATTTCTACCTTGGTCTCACCCACAACCAGGACAATGTAGTCTTCGGTGGAGAGTTCCTCGTCAATATAAGCGGCGGTGAACTGGCTGCCGTCGATGGTATTGAGGGTAATGACCGTCCAGGTGGTACCGCCGTCGTAGGAAACCTGCAGTTTGCCTTCGTTGTTGGTGCCGAACAGCGGAGTGATACCGGCAGCTCCCTGTTCACCCTGTGCGCCCTGCTCACCCTGAGGACCCTGCGGGCCGGGAGTAGTTACAGGAACGGGGTTGCCGTCATTATCCTTCAGCAACTCGCCGTTGACGGTCCAGTAGTAAATGTTGTCTTCGCCCAGCGTGATGCTGATTTCGGGCATTTCGCCGGCTTCACCTTTCTCGCCCTGCTCACCCTGAACGCCCTGCTCACCTTGCTCACCCTGGTCACCTTTGGCGCCGTTCTTGATGAGGGAAGTGTTGCCGTCGGACCAGGTGATGATGCAACCTTCTTCGCTGTCCACGACGGAGGTTACAACGAGTTTTTTATCCAGGGCATTCACCAAGTTCTGGAAACCGGGGATGGTCTCCTTGTTGATTTTTTCCACGGCTTTTTCCAAAGCGGTCACACGGGAATCCAGGCCGTCAACCTTCTCCTGGAGACTCTTGAGATCCTGCTCTTTGGCGCAGCCGGCTGCCAGCAGCGCCACAGCCGCCGCCAGCAGTACAGTCCAAATGGATTTTCTCATAATTAAACGTATTTTGGGTTAAAAATTAAAATCGATAACTGATGCCCGCGCAGAGGGAATTGCCCAACTGCCTGTTGGCCGTCAAATAAGAGACATCCAGGCCCAGGCCCTTCCATTTGGCTCCCAGTCCCACAGACAGGTGAGAAGGATAGGCCGCGCCCGTAGAAGCATAACGATAACCGGCACGGGCAAAAAACATATCCCGAAAGCCGTATTGTACACCCACGGAAACACCCAGTTTCCGGGCAAAATAATAGTCTGCGTCCAGCGCCGCAGCAAGGGAACTTGAACCCAGCTGAAATTCATAGGAGGCCGCCAGACGGGCCGATGCCGGCAGGGGAGCAGTATTCCCGTTCTCCGCCTTTACGCCGCTGCCAAAATTGGCCACTCCCGCCGCTACGTTCAGCCCCTTCAGGTGATACTGCAACATGGCGCTGAAAACGGCCGTGCCAATGGCATAGTCCGCCATCAGCTGCTGCCGGACGTAGCGTCCGTTCAGGCCCAGACTCACATGCTCGCTGAAGGCGAGTGAGGCCGCCAGGCCCACCATCAAGTCCTTGGGACTATATACTCCATACGCTGCACCGAAATCCTGCTGCGGGCGCAGCTGCATCACGGCGCCTGCACTGATGGCAAAACGCCGGCCAAGCCGCACTGCCACACCCGCTCCCAGATTGTTTGAAAGCGTATTTTGTGACGCAGGGGCCCACCGGCCATAAGAGATAGCCGCGTCCAGCTTAGCCGGTGCAAAAGCCAGCATGGCCGGATTGTCAAAGGCCGCCATGGCCGCTGAAGCGCTGGTTGAAGCACTGCCCGCCCCCGCCATTCCTTCCAGCGCCACGCTGCGCGGCTGCGCCAGGAACGGGAACACTTCATTGGCCGGCACCGTCTCCTGTGCCAGGGCAACAGAAGGCAGAAACAGTGCAGCCACTACAATATGCATCTTCCACTTCATCGCTTCACAATGGTATAAGTATAGGTTTCACCTTTATAAGTCACTTCCACAGTGTAGATGCCGGGTGCCAGTGCGCTCAAATCCAGCGTAAGGGGAGAAGAAGCACTGTGCACGCCCGTATAGCTATACACCACCACGCCCGAGGCCGAGACGATGCGCACCTCCAGGGAAGCTTCCTCCAGACCGGGAACAAGGGTGACCGCTCCGTCGCTGAGCACAGTATTCCCGGAAAGGAATACTTCCGGCGTCCCTTCAAGGCGCACCAGCAACGTCAGCTGCTGATCCACCCGTTCGCCGGCATGATCCTCCGCCGATATGCTCACTTTGCACACGCCCTGGGAAACCGCCTTGACAAGCAGTTCTCCTTCTTCCGTCAAGGAGGACTCGACTATATCCGGATTCATGGATGCCACTTTGAAGAAAAGTTCCTCTCCGTCGGGATCCGAAAAATACTCCGCCAGCGACAAGGTCATTTCCTGTCCTTTCTCTTCCAACAGGACGGGACGTATCTCCTTTGTCACCATAGGGGCCGTATTAGGCAATACTTCATACAATATACCACGAATGGCCACCGCTCCTACCTCGTCCTTTGCCTCGATGGTTGCCGTATAGCGACCGGCATTGGTAAGCGGACACATCAACTTGAAGTTGAACAATCCTTCCGAACCGGTATTGGACTCAAGCGTAGCACGGCCGGTGGTACGGAAAGACACGGTAATGGCATCTCCGTCAGGGTCTGAACACACGACGGGAAGTGACACAATTTCATGGTGACGGAACTGGAAACCGGTGGCAGGATAGTCCTGTATGTCAATGACTGGTTTCTGGTTTTCCGCCGTCCGTGTCTGGACAATTCCGGATAGGGCCGAGAATTTCTTGTCATAGCTGTAGGCAACTACCGCTACGTAATAGTCCGCAGAAGGGGTGAGACCGGCAAGGGTGACCGACAGGGGAACGCCCTGCGTTTCCGCTGCAGATGCCAGGCGGTTCACTACAATCAAGTTGTCCGACGGATTCTGCAAGTCTGCATTGGTGAGAGCCGACTTCTGCCTTGCCGCCAGAATCATATATCCATAGGCACCGGAAGCGGTGAAATCTACGCGAAGGTTGTGTCCCACAGGAGAAACCGTCACGTCGGTAACGGGATCCGGAACGCCGCCCTGCGCGTTCATGTTAAAAGAGCCCCAGGCATCCACCAGCGGACCGATGGGCCTGCTGCCGGACGATGCGCCTATAGTCCTGGCCCCGGTGAGCAGCCGGACGCGAAGTTCATCGGCCGTAAAGCCCTGCCCTCCGAAATAGGAAACAATGAGCGCGGCAACGCCGGAAACATGCGGGCAGGCCATGGACGTGCCGCTCATGCTCACATACCGACTGTTGATATAGGTGCTGGGAACCGATACGCCGGGAGCGCAGATGTCCACCCAGTCGCCGTAATTGGAAAAACTGGCCTTGGAGCCGTTCTGTGCGATGGCCCCCACCGAAACGCAGCCCTCATAATTGCCGGGGGCACCATAGGGTACGTTTTCGTTGCCGGCGGCAAAGATGACCACACCTCCCTTCATGGGAGAGGTGGAGAGTTGCCTGCCGCTGTTGTCGCAGCCGGCATACTTGTTAAAGTAGTCCACCGCCTGCACAAAAGAGCGCTCGGGATTTTCGTGCGCACGACGGGCATAACTGAGCTCGTTGTCTTCCAGGTAGCCGTTGTCGTTGAAGTCAAAATTGAAACCCCAGCTGTTTTGGGAGATGACGGCGCCTTTGTCCGCCGCTTCCTTCAGCGCGCGGTTAAAATCGCTGGCCGTTGCATCGTAACCGTTGTCCTGGGTTTCGAACACCTGCAGGGACAGCAGCTTGATACCGGGTTTCCCGGCCGACGCATTGCCTCCGGCGATGCCCGTGACACCTATTCCGTTATTGTTCACGGCGCCGATGGTTCCGGCCACGTGCGTACCGTGCATGTGCTGGCTGATGTTGGTGTTGCCGCGGACGTAATTATAATGGCCGGACGACGCAATGTTCGCCCGCAGGTCCGGATGGTCCATCTGGATGCCTCCGTCCACCACGGCTACCGTCACATTGGGGCTGCCCATGGTATAGGTGTCCCAAACAGGCTTGCAGTTCACGTCATAACCGGGGTAATCCAGGTTGTTCATGCCCCACATCTGGGACCAGTACGTGTCGTTGATGCTTACCGCCCGGCGGATGATGCGGCTGGGCTCTACCAGCTGCACGCCGGGAACCGCCTCAAGGACAGTCTTTGCACGGGCAAGGGTGACGGTTCTGTCATAGTTCACCACATACCAGCGATGCAGGCCTTCGCGGCGGGTACGGGGCTCCCATTCCCCGGCGTCGGGGAACAGGCGTTCGGCACCGGTCACATCCAGGTCATGCACCAAGTCTTGCACTGCCGTTCCTTTTTCTATGCGCTCTGCCGTGGCTTCGTCCACATAGACCAAGGCCACCCCGGGCTGGAAACCCAGTTCCTCCACGTCCTGTCCCCGCACATCCGCTTCCGCGGCCGGTCCCGTCTGAGCGACGGGGCCGGATACGGTTTCGGGTATTTCACGGGTGCAGGAAAACGCGAGCGCTGCACACAGAAAACTTAAAAAGAACTTTCTCATCTGCTTCTTACTGACGCTTCTGAATATTCTTTACGGAAGAATAATAGTTTTCGGAAGAAAGGACCAGCGGTACGTTCTTCACCGAAGAGGTGCCCGCCTTGGTGTATGCAGCGGGTAAATCTACAGGACTCATTCCGTTGAACGTGTACCAGCCGGGCTCCTGCTCCCCTTCGGCCACCGAAAGGTACCCGGCGACGAGCAGTTGCACGATTACCTCGTCGTAGGGGGTTCCTCCATAGACGGCCTCATATTCGTTTCCCTCAATGGTAAAACCGGTCTTGGCGGCATTCAGCGTAGCAGAAGCCAGCATAATGTCATCATTGGGACCACCGGTCTCAATATAATTCTCAGAATCCACGGCACAGAACCAATACTCCCAATTGCCATTAGTTCCAAGAGAATAAGCATAGAACTCAAGCGCTCCGGTCTCCGCATTGAAGAACGCGGGCACATTCTGTTGTCCGAACTGGGCGAAAGACATAATGTACATACCCTGTTCCTCGCTTGCCTCGGAAATGACAAGCGCTCCGGCAGAAGAGTTCCAACTGCCAATCCAGGAAGCGTAAGTCACATCCGCGGGCTGGTCACCGCCGCCAGGATTGTCACCGCCACCACTGGTGCCGGCCGCCTGCTTGATGGTAATGGTGCGCACGTCGTCACCGCACTGCCAGGTGATTGCTCCTTCGCGCGCTACACCGCTGTTCTTTTCCACGGTGATGGAAAATACGCCTTCGGCAGGAATGGCTGAAATCCAGGCTTCTTCCACTTTGACGCGGATGAAGTTGTCTGTGTCTTCGTACAGCAGACTGAGTGTGCCGCCCTGGTTGGTGAAACTATATTCTTCTTCCCATACATACTTGGAAGAGTAGCCAAACTGGACAACCTCGACAGCGCGGGAAGCCGTCCCGTCACTGATAAGCACACTGGCATAGCGGCTCTCGAAGGAGTTGTTGAAACCCGCATTGAAAACCACCTCGGCGCCGTCCACGGTGACAAGTACCCAATCCCTGTCACTTTTTGCCGTCAGCGTCTTGGCGCCGGATACCGTCAAATAAGCCTCGCCGCCATTGGCGTCGAACTGAATGGTGCCGGTACTGGTGGCCAGAACCGGACCCGGAAGATATTTTTCACCCGTAGGCTGGGTCTTCTTACAGGCAAACAACGCCAGCGCAATCGTCAAAAAAGCAAGATATCTTTTCATAAGGCTCATTATTCTACAATTTTAACAAGGGAGAGCGGTCCGGGCAGCTGATAAGAGCCACTGGTAAATGTCCAACTGTCGTAAGCACCTGCGGATGAACCGCCGGAAGTAACGGACCAGATAAGCCAGGAGTCACAGTTATAGGTTTCCCAGGCACCGTTGTCCGTAAAGTTGACAACCAGTTCTTCCACCGAATTATCCTCGGCGTGGCCTTCCATACCTACGCCTTCCCTCCACGTGAGGTAACCGGCTTCACCGTCCCAAGGTGCCAGGACGATGGTATTGGCACCGGCCGATCCGATGGCCTGATACTCCCAGGTGAGGAAGCCGCGGGAACCGTTGTATCCCAATATAGGCTCAAAGTAGGTAGAGAGGCCCTTCATCTTGAAGGAAATTCCTTCTTCAAGTGCCACCAGTTCCACAGGGAAACTGCCGTTATACCAGTTGAGTTCCCACTTACCCACAAAATCTTCATAAGGAACAAAGCCCGCAGGAACCACTTTCTGGAAAGTGATACCGGAACCGGTGAACGTGCCTTTCTTGCTGTCCTCGGGATCCTCCGTGTAAACAAAGTCCTCGAAGGTAACTCCCTGGAAGGTAAACGGCTCGTTGAAATGGATGGCTGCGGAACCTTCCTGTCCCGTGGGAACCACCACATAACGTGCATTCAGCATTTCAATGGTTTCGGCCCCTTTGCGGCCGATGGAAAGGGTATGGGACGCAGCGTCCAGGAAACCTACAACCAGACCGCCGGTCACTTCACCGGCGAAGGATACAATGTTCAGGTTTTCCTCTGCCTTCAAAGCGTCCACAAGGAATTCGGATACCGGCTTGGATGCCTTGTCCAGGTAGCAGAAATTGCCGGAACGCTTGCCCCGGAGAGTAATGCGGCTCTCCGCCACATCCATGATGTCGAATTCGAAGTCGCCGCCACGTGCCTGATAATGGGATGCGTCAGAAGTGGCATAATAGTGGAGCACGCTGTTGTAGGTGTCGAAGGAAAGCACGGCACCGTCGTCGGTGGTAAGCTTATAGCCGGAGGTAACAGGCGTTTCCGGAGCATCCTGACCATAGGCCGTCACCTGCTGTGCTTCAAATTTTACTCCCATGTAGCAGGACGCATAGGCAGCAGCCGGATAATAGGAAAGAATCCAACCGTTTTCGGGCTCCTGCAGCACCTTGCGCACATTCTCCAGGTAATTCTGCATACGCTGGGAGGACGGCACGTCAAATACGTCAGCCTGGTCCTTCAGGCAGGAAGTAAGGGACAGCATTACGGCAGCTGCAGCCAGAATGGATGTTCTTAATTTCATATTCTTTTCCTCCATTCTTTAAATTTCAACGTTTGTAAGGTCCACACGCTCATTCACCACGTCGTTGAAACGGCGAAGCAGAATGTCACGGAGTTCGTCCACATCGATGTTCCAGGCGTCCTGCATGTAAGCAGTGACAATATCCATCTTTGACTGAATGATAACGTCACCGTACGGAGCGTCGGGAGACTTGGCACGCACCTGCGTGGTCTCGCTGTGAGCGGCTTGCAGCTGCTCTTCCCACCAAGCTGCATCATGGGTGATGTATTCCGACAGAAGCTCTGCAAAGTCTTCCCGGTGTTCGCTCTGGGCATAGGCGGTGATGAAACCGCGGCCGCGCCAGTATTCATCCGTATCGAAGCAGGCGTCGCCCACATACGTATTGGAGGTAATGGTACCAAACGTCTCGGGATACGACTTGGTCTGGTTCAGGATGTGCGTGAACTCGTGGTGAATGGTCTTGATGTAGTAGTAACTGATGTCCTCGGCCAGTTGTTCCTTGGTAATGTCACCAGCCTCATGCTGCTCAAACAAGAGGGGAATCCCGTTCACGCCCGAAAGCATGATTTTCTTTCCGGCCTCTGCCGTACCCAGCACGTAGGAACCATTGTTGCGGTACTCCCAAGTGCCGATAAGGAAGAACATCTTGGGAAAATAGGCACGGGTGAAGTTGATGCCCGCAATCTCGTCGTACGTGTCGATGCACAGGTACTTGACCAGGTGTGCATACATGATGGAAGCGTTTACATCCGCCGGAACGGTCCAGAAACCTTTGTCTGACTCGTTCATGGCGAAGCGATACTTGAATTCAATATTGTACGGTTTCAGGAAATTTGCCTCCAACCAGTAGTCGAAGTCATTCATTTCCACCGTGGTGTCCTTGATGACACTTTCCTCGCTCAGCTTATCCTGCTCGCAGGACATAACCACCAAGGCGACCAATGTCAAAATGGGAAGTAAAAACTTTTTCATAATCTATCCGGTTTACTGGTTGGACACGGGAAGAGCCATAGGCTGAAGCACAATCTCCGCAGGCTTGTCCGTCACGCGGGGGTTCGGCTTCATTCCGGCCGAAATCACATCCTGCGGCAGCTGCATGGCACGACGCGGATCGTCTATCCTAAGTACGTCATCCAGACGCATCGGTTTCATGGAGGCGTCATACTGGCCTGCATTGGGGTCCGGCTCCAGGGTGCGGCGCCAAATCTCGATGCCATAACGCTTGATATCGAACCAGCGCAAGCCCTGGGCCATCTGGTCTATCCGCTTCATGCCCAATACGCACTGCAGCATGGATTCCTGAATACCGCCATCGGGACCGATATTGAATGCCGGATTCAGTTTCTTCTTGATGGTAGGCTTGTTCCAGGTTCCGTATTGGATGGCGGAATAGAAGTTGACGATATCCTCGGTGCTCAGGTTGGCGGAGAAGTAAGAAGGCTTGATGACGCTGTGGATATAGGTGCTGATGTCCGCAGCAGCCTCATCGTACTGGTGCAGCATCACGTAAGCCTCAGCACGGTTCAGCAGCGCTTCATCTGTGGTGAAAGCCGGGCAGACGGCATGTGCATATCCAATCCGGGCCACCGGGTCGGTGTACTCGAACATGTAGGGAATCTTGAAGTAGGCAATCACGTCATAAGTGGCGCCGTTGTACCATTCGGGAGCCATGTAATACCAGTCGCTCACATTGCGCCATCCGGTCTGGGTATTGCCCCAGATATTGGCGGCGTAACCCACTTCCGTAAAGGAGAGGTAGGAGTTATGGGAATACTTGGTGGTTCCGGGATAGCAGAAGTTATAGCCAAAACTGGAATAAGACGTAAGCATGAGCAGGTTGGCGTCATAGCTGGACTTCACGAACTCATAGCTGCGGACATCCCAGTCACGCTCCAACTTGCCGATGGCCGCCCAGTCGCGCAGCACGGAGGCAGGCTGCGAACCCAGGCATTTGGTGGCATACTCGACCGCCTTCTCCCACTGCTCGCTGTACAGGTAGAAACGGGCGGCGAAGGCATAGGCGGCGCGGGCATTGAAGTGGTACTTGGGAACCTGATAATAGGAATCGCTAACATACTGCAGACCCAATTCAAGGTCGCGCTGAATCTTTTCATACACATCGGCCACGGTTCCGCGCTCATACTTGGGATTCAGTTCCTGCTCCACCTGCTCCATGTAGGGAATACCCAGGTTCCTGGTGTTGGTCTGGCTGTTGTAATTGAGGCAGAATACATTCACCAGCATGAAGTGGTTATAGGCACGGATGAGGAGCGCCTCGGCCATTTCGGCGCCGTAACCGGCGGCCACAATGGCGGCTGCGTCATCAATGGATGACGTACCGGTAAGGGAATAGATGGCATCCAGCGCCTGATTGGCATGGGCGATGCACAGATAAGATTCACTCCAGAAAGACTTAGGGTCGTCGTTGGCAAGTTCAGTCACATCCTGCCAGGAATAAATCTGGTCCATGAGACGGCTGGTACCTGGGTTGTCATCTCCCATATTGTCCACGTTGTCGGACATATACTCGTTGAAGAGCAGGTAGGTATTGGTAGGATAACCCGAAACCAGGAGGGCGCGGATTTTCGATACGGAGTTTACCTCGGCACGGTTGTCGGGCATGGTATCCAGGAACTTGTCGCAGGAGACAAGGCCCATCAACGCGATAAAAGCGAGTAAGATATATTTCTTTTTCATAATCAATGAGCCGTTAAATTAGTTCGATTTCTTTCTGGAAGGTGCACCCAGACCAATGCGTAAGGTCATGGTGAACTGCTTGGCCATCGGAAGGGCTACACCGCCGGTGTTGAAGAATTCCGGATCCTGACCGTTCAGCTTCTTGTCTGCATACAGAAGGAAGAGGTTCGTGGCCTGAATCTTGAGACCCAAACTGTTCAGGCGGAGTTTGTCCGTGATGCTGCGCGGGAAATCATAGGCCAGGGAAATTTCCTTGAGGCGGATGAAGTCACCTTTTGCCACACGCTCCGTAGAATAGTTGTAAGCATTGTAAGCATAGCTCAGATAATTGCCTGAACTGCTGTAAGTACGGTTCTGCCAACTGGAAGCAATGACCGGAATGGTGGTCCTGGCCTCGTCGCCGGGTACCGTCCAGCGGTTGCGGAATTCCTTGGGCATGGAGTCCAGGTCATCATACGTGGACTTGAACGCAGGATCCATGCGGATGACGTTGCCGAATGAGTAGGTGATGAACACATTCAGTTTGAAACCCTTCCAGCTGAACATATTGCCGAAGGAACCTACATCGGTGGGATCTACGGAACCGGAATATACCAGATTCTTCAGTTTTTCCTCTTCACGCTCCTGAAAATAGATACCGGAAACAGTCTTCTTTCCTTCCTCGTTGATGAAAGTGGGCAGACCTTCATTGTTGAGTCCGTCAAACTGGATGGAGAACAGACTGCGCACCGGATATCCCTTGCGGGTGAAACCGGTTCCGGAGATGAGGTCAATCATACGGACCTGGTTTTCCAGCTCGGTTACCTCGTTATGGGAATGCGAGTATATGAAGTTGGTGCTCCAGGTGAAGTCCCGTGTCTTGATATTGGTGGTGGTAAGGGAAATTTCCACACCGTCGGAGTGCATGGAAGCCACATTACCATACTTGTTCACTTGACCGCCGATACCCTGGGTAGTAACAGGGCCGATGAGGTCGAAGTTATTACGTGTGTACCAGTCTGCCGCCAGATTGATGCGGTTATCCAGAAAACCTGCTTCCACACTGACATTCAGCTCGTGCTTCTTCTCGTAAGTAAGGGCCAGGTTGGCCAGTTCGTTGATGGAAAGGCCACTCTCTTTATCATTGGCAAACGGACGCCAGGGGTTGTAGGCACCGATAACCACAAATGAGTTGGTCACGGAAGGACGGTCGCCGGTCAGGGAATAAGAAGCCTTGAGGGACAAATGGGAAAGAGCGGGATAGGCACCTTTCATCCATTCTTCCTCGTGCATGTTCCAGGCACCGGAAATGTTCCAGGTAGGCAGCCAGCGGGCCGTACGGGACTTGCCCAGGAAGTTGGTACCCTCATAACGGATGGTACCGTTGATAACATACTTTCCTTTATAAGAATACGTACCGTTGGCAAAGAACGCAGCGCTGCGCACATGGGTATTGCTCAAGGTGTAGTACTGGGTGTTTTCCTCGGAACCCCGCTTGAACACACGATAGTCGTAACTGGCGATTTCACCGAAGTCGTACTGCATGCCCCAGCCGCGGAACCAGGTGCTGTGACGGTCCAGGCTGTTGATTTCCGTACCGCCGAACACGCTCACCGTATGGTCATTGGCAAAGGTTTTGTTGAAATTTGCCGTTGCGCGGAAGTCCCAGCCGTTCATGGTGTTGTCCGTGCGCTCGTAGATACCGCCCACCGGCAGTACGCTGTAAGCGTAACCATAGAGGTTTTCCGGATCCTTGTACAGGAACGGATTGGCATCACGGATGGCCGGCGTGGACATCTCACGATATGCCTGGGCCTGGTTGGCATAATCCAGCACATAGTGTTCCTGGGATGTACCGGCATGCTTGAACGCGGCAATGGCGCTGAACTCAAGGGAGGGAATGGGCTTGAACTTGAGTTCGCCCTGCACGCGGATATCGTTCACCCCCAGGTCTATATAGTTGTTGTTCAACTCATGTACAATGTTGAAGGGCGAGTAGTTACGGGTATAATACTCGTTGGGGTCCAGTGCACGGGAGGTGTTGAGAGCGTAGCTGTAGGGGTTGATGTCGAAGTCACGCTTTACCTCACCGGAAACAACGTCGGTTTCACTGTTGATGGTACCGGGTGCGCGCTGTTTGCGGTAAGAAGCATTGCCAATCATGTTAAAAGAGAGGGTTTCGGAAATTTTGAAACCGGTATTAACGTTGGCGGTATAACGCTGAACGGAACTCTGCTTGGTCCAACCCGGATCCTGCATCACGGAAAGTGAAGCATAGTAATTGGCCTTTTCCGTACCGCCGGAAGCGCTCACGGAATGGTTGTGCTGGATGGAATGGTTGAACAGAAGGTCGAACCAATCCGTATTGCGGTATTCTGCAGCACGGAGGTAAGCATTGCGGGCCGCCTCAGTGTTTTCAAGACCGAAGGCACCTGCGGAAGCGTCGTACTGTGAAATAAGCTGATACATCTTTCCGTAGATACCACTGTTGCTGGCATTGGCCGTCTCCGCATAATTCAGATAACCTTTCTGCTGCAGTTCCTGGTACACTTCCATCTGGTCCTGCGAATTCATGATGTTGAACGTCTCGTAGGAGGGTTTCAAACGGTATGTGTATTCACCCGTGTAGTTGATGTGGGTCTGACCTGCCTTACCCTTCTTGGTGGTCACCACAATAACGCCCGCCATGGCGCGCGCACCATAGATAGAGGTGGCTGAACCGTCCTTCAAGATGTCGAAGGTCTCGATATCGTCGGAGTTGAGGCCGGCGATGGCGGAGGAAATAAGGGTATTGGCATCACCGGACGAAAGTTCGTCGGCGCTCACGTCCACCACGTCTTCCATGATGACACCATCCACCACCCACAGCGGCTTGGAGGAGCCATAGATGGAAGTGGCGCCACGGACGCGGATTTTGGGCGCCGTACCAAAGGTACCGGACACGTTCTGGACGCTCACACCGGCGGCGCGGCCTTCCAGGGAACGGGAAATGTCCGCCATACCGGAAATATTGCTCTCGGCAGCGTCAATCTTCACCGTGGAACCGGTATTCAGACGGCGGTCCACCGTGTACATACCGGTTGCCACGGCAGCCTCCAGTACATTCACATCTTCTTCCATGGAAATGCGCACCTGGGCCGCAACCGGAACAGAGGTATCTTTGTAACCCATGTTCACGGCAATTACGTATTTGGCGCCGGAAGGTACATTGTTAATCTGGAAATTACCATCTATATCGGTAATCGCGTAATGCGCCGTATTCCCGTCAACAGTAACGGTTGCACCCACCAGGGGCTGGCCGTCCGCGGCCGACACCACAGTACCCTTCACCGTCTTGATCTGGGCCTGCAGAGTGGCTGCCGACAAAATCGTCAGGAACGCCGCAAGAAAAAACTGGAATTTTTTCATATCGGATAACTTCTTTGATTATCTTTTACTGAATGCCTTGTCGTTCACTTTGGAACGGACGACACTGAAATTCTGGACACCAATACCGGGAGTGGGAACAAAAGAAGGCACAGCGGAAACAGCGCTTGTTCCTTCAGCCTTGGTGAAGTTGCACGGCAGGGTCAAATAATTCCAGCCGTTCCACTTGGTCCACGAGGAAGAATACCCATACAAGCCAATTTCCGTTACCGTCGTTTCCCCGCTGCTGTGCATGTAAGTGGTTCCGGTGGCCGTACCGCCGTTGCCGGAAGCATTCATGCTGAAGGTTGCCAACTCCGTTTCATCACCGGTACGTACGGCAACGTAATTCAGACTGTTAATGCCCGTAGTGTACATACTGAAGGTGGTCCCGTCCGTAGAGTTGACGGTGTAGTCCATCAGCCGGTGGTGGAAAACAATGTTTCCGGTAGCCTCGTCAAAGTCCACAAGCGCAGGGAAACTGTTCATATTGGTATAAAAACCATATACGTTGTAGTTTACGTTCGCCTCTGCTTTCGCGATACGGAACGTAATTCCGGAGAAATTCCAGTCTCCCAGCCACTTTAGATAAGCCTCAGAGGCTTCTGCTGCACGTTTTGCCGTGTTCGGAAGAGCCGTTTCCATATTATCCTGGGCATAAGCGGAACCGGATGCGGGAACCTGATAGAAACGCATTCCCACATAGGTTTCTCCGGAATAGGAAGTTCCGGGACGAAGTTCCACGGTTCCGTCTTCGCAAAGGGCAAGCGTTACTACCGTGCGGCCCATGGTCTTGTCATAGTAGTTGCCGGCAGACGTGGAATACCGTCCGCAAAACATATCGGTATAAGTATTTTCATCTTCAGGGTCCACATAAGGCTCGCTGATTGCCTGACTGGCGATGGTAAGTTTGCCATCGGCAAAAATTCCTTCCACCACCAGCGGTGTTGAAATACCGTATTTTGCGGTTTCGGACGCGTTGAGTCCGGAAATGGTATAACTCTGACCAGCCACCTTTTCCTTAATCACAAACTCATACTTGGTTCCGTTCTGGACAAGCCAGTTTCCAAGGAAATCCTTATATTCCGCATCTACAGCATAATCCGCGGTTTCGAACTTCACCTCGCCACGGGTACCATACTCATTGCCATATACGCGGCCCACTACTACATAACGGTAAGCGGTAATTGCTTTCAGATCTTCAAATGTAATCACCTTTTCAATTCCGCTCATCAGATGTGCGTCTGCATTGTCGGGAATTTCAATATCGGCAAGGTCACTTGTCATATCTTCCGTGAAGAAGCCGCAGTATGTGAATTCCTCCTCCCCGTTGTGAGTGATGGTGATGGTTGCGCCCTTGGCGGTGATATCGCTGGCGGCAACCGAGAATACGGTATTCACATAAGCCTGTGAAAGGGTGGTGAAACGGACGTCTGCAGGGATGCCGTACACACCGTCTGAATTGATACCTGTTGCTATATAACGGTATTCCGTTTCCATCTGCAGGTTTTCAATGTCAAGGTTCTGCTGCGCGCCGGAGAGATAATCATCCGCCGTAATGCTTTCCACTGCGGCGGCAATCAGGGTTTCGGCCGGTGTGGTAAGATCCGTGGACACAAAGCCGTACCAGGTAAGATCCTCCTGTTTGGCATCGTATTTTACGCTTACCTTGGCCGTTTCCGTAGTAATGCCGGAAACCGTCGCGGAGAAGGATACAAGCGAAAGGTCGATGGGCGTAGTGAACTCGCACTCGGCGGCAGTGCCGTAGAATACAGCCACATCTCCCTCTTCATACACACCATATACTATATAGCGGTAGTCGGTCTCGTGGACGAGTTCGTCCAGTTCAACCATGAAAGGAGTACCTTCCAGCAATTCCGTACCTTCTACCAATTTTCCATTTTCCACAATAGAAGCATAGTCGGTGGCAATCAGGGCCGACGCTTCGCTATCCATATCTGTGGTAAGGAAGCCCCTGTAAGTTAGCACTTCATTGCCGTCATGGGTAATCTGGATAGCGGCAGCGTGCGGATTCACATCCTGCAGTTCCGCCTGGAATGTAACATCATAGTCCGGAGAGGAAGTAAAGATGAGACTTCCGGGGATACCATACCGCTGGCCATCTTTGTCCGTGCCGAAGGCAATGTAACGGTAAGTGTCCAACTCTTCCAGGTTGGGAATGGCTACAGTCTGGGACTTTCCCACATGCAGATTGCTGGCATTCACCTGAGAAAGCTGGGCCTTGATAAGGTCTTCATCCGTGGAGGTGAGGTCCGTGGTCACAAACCCGTACCAGGTCTGATCATCTGTACCGGTATGACGGACAATCACTTCCGCGTACGTTGCGTTGACGTCGTTCAGCGCTACGGAGAAGTTTACCTCCACCTCCGTGCTTTTTTTCTCCTCTTCCTTTACCTTCTGGCAGGAAAAGAGCAGCGAAACAGACAGCAGCGTCAGGACAACGTTTGCAATTCTCGCGATTTTCATAATAACAGCTGTTTTTATATTGTTTTTTTACCTTACACTACTAAACGACCGTATATAATTACGGATTTAAGTTGCAAAATTCGTAAAACAAATTCAATTTTGCAAGCATCACAAAAAGTGTATTAGTTATTATATATTAAGGTTTTTTTGGGTTTTTAATCTTTATTTGATTTAATTTTATAGCAAAATAGTTATAATTTATGATAATTATGCAAACTTTTATAATAAATTAATACTATAAAAATTTTTTAATTTTTTATAAAACGGTTTCATTGCTTATTTTCAAGACTTTTGATACCCTAAAAGCCTGTAACCTTCTTTGAATTAAATTTGTACATAAAAACGGAGCCCGTTCGGACCCCGTTCAATGTTTTAAATAATAACTTACTATTATTATACACCAGAATCAAACTTCTGCTCCTGCAGCGCAAAAATTTCATCCAGCGAAAGTCCAGTAAGTTCTGCGATTAATTGAGGATCCAGCCCTTTATTCAAACTCCTAATGGCTGTATCTGCCTTCTCTTTGGCTATACCTTTTTCCATAGCCGTTGCCAATTGATTTGCCCTGTCTCTTTCTGTTGTCATGTCTTGAATGTATTCGGAACGTTCCTTCGGGGCGAATTTAGTAATTTCCGCAGAATTAAACAACAAATCAAATATCTCACCCTTCAATTCTTTGGGTCGTTCCTCCATCTCCGGCATCTTCCTCATGGCATAACAGAAGTTGTCCAGCAGCGAGGCCTCGCTGGTCATCGCCTTCCGGCAATTGGGCACCTCCAGGAAGATGTATTCCACTGGTACGGGCATGTCCTCGCCAGTCTCTATATCTTTCAGCCTGTACCGGTACAACACCCTGTCTGACCCTTCGTGCAACGGAAAATTGACCACCCCGATAAAATAAATCTGCGGAAGGGACCAGTCCGTACTGCCAACCTTGACCTGCTCTTGTATTACAAAGGTGGAGTTAAACATCGCCCGTTCATAGAAGGTCTTCTGCTCAGCAAACTGCATCTCCACTATAAAGTGCGCACCGGTCTCATCCGTACAGTGCACATCCAGCCGGATATCCTTTCCCTCCTCAATGGGATTCACATACTCCTGCGGGCCAAAACTCAGTTTGGTTATCTTCCGCTCCGGGATCATCTCCTGCAAAAACAGTTGCATCAATCGCCGAGCCGGAGCCCAGCCGAACGTCCGCTTGAACCATCGGTCCATCAGCACATTGGCATACCTGCCAATTTTCAATTCATTTTGTTCCATATTATCGCATTTTGTGACACCGGGCCCGGATGTCGGTTTCTGCAAACATAGAACAAGGACAGCGTAAAACCTACAATCGTAAAAAAAATTGTGTTGTTTCACATGATTTTTCTGCTGTTTTTTACGATTCGGTAGTTTTTTTACCTAAAAAAATAAACGGGGCCCATCAGGACCCCGTTCATCGTTTATGCAATAACCGCTTACTCGCTGAAGCGGGCCTTGAGATATTCGCGGTTCAGGCGGGCAATATGGTCGATGGTCACGTGCTTGGGGCACTCCATCTCGCAGGCGCGGGTGTTGGTGCA
>DFFY01000092.1:1682-4985 GCA_002371115.1 Bacteroidales bacterium UBA3764 | reverse complement strand
CCGAAGCCCAGCTCGTCCATCTTGGCCACCATGGCGCGGGCGCGGCGGGCGGCCTCCGGACGGCCTTGCGGCAGCAGGGCCAGGGAACTCACGCGGGCGGCCACGAACAGCATGGCAGAACCGTTCTTGCAGGTGGCCACGCAAGCGCCGCAACCTACACAGGCCGCTGCGTCCATGGACAGTTCAGCGTCATCGTGCGGGATAAGGATGTTGTTGCCATCCTGTGCGCTGCCGGTACGTACGGTGATGAAACCGCCGGCCTGCATGATTTTGTCGAAGGCGGTACGGTCCACCACCAGGTCCTTGATTACAGGGAAAGCACCACTGCGCCAAGGCTCCACGGTGATGGTTGCACCGGGTTTGAAGTGACGCATGAACAGCTGACACGTGGTTACCTGGTCGTCCGGACCGTGTGCACGGCCGTCCACATACAGGGAACAGGCACCGCAGATACCCTCACGGCAGTCGTGATCAAAGGCGATGGGCTCAATGCCCTTGCGGATGAGCTGATCGTTCAGGATATCCAGCATTTCGAGGAACGAAGCATCTTCCTCCACATCCGTAACGTGGTAGGTCTCGAAATGGCCTTTTGCTTTGGCGTTCTTCTGACGCCATACTTTAACATTATATTCCATACTCGGGATTAGTCTTTGTAGTTACGGGTTGCAATCTTGATGTTCTCGTACTTGAGTTCTTCCTTGTGCAGTTCAGGCTCCTTGCCTTCGCCCTTGTATTCCCAGGCGGCTACATACATGAAGTTCTCGTCGTCACGCTTGGTCTCGCCTTCTTCCGTCTGCATTTCCTCGCGGAAGTGACCACCGCAGGACTCGCGGCGGTTCAGGGCGTCGTAGGCCATGAGTTCGCCAATATCGAAGAAGTCCACCAGACGCAGGGCTTTTTCCAGCTCCTGGTTGAATTCCTCGTTGGTGCCGGGTACGCGTACGGTCTTCCAGAATTCCTCGCGGAGCTTCTTGATTTCCTCGATACCCTTCTTCAGGCCAGCCTCGTTGCGTGCCATACCTACATATTCCCACATAATGTGACCCAGTTTCTTGTGGATGGCATCCACGGGCTCCGTGCCCTTCACGGCAAAGAGCTTGGCGATGCGCTCCTTCACGGCCTTCTCCGCCGCTGCAAACTCAGGGGCGTTGGTGTCCGTCTTGGGCTCGGCAAACTTATGGGAAAGATAATCGCCGATGGTGTAAGGCAGCACGAAGTAACCGTCTGCCAATCCCTGCATGAGGGCGCTGGCACCCAGGCGGTTGCCGCCATGGTCGGAGAAGTTGGCCTCACCAATAGCATACAAGCCCGGAATGGTGGTCTGGAGGTCATAGTCCACCCACAGGCCGCCCATGGTGTAGTGGATAGCCGGATAAATCATCATCGGCTCCTCCCAAGGGGACGTGGAGGTAATCTTCTCGTACATGTCGAACAGGTTGCCATAGCGCTCCTGCACTCTCTGGTGACCCAGGCGCTTGATAGCATCGGCAAAATCCAGGAACACGGCCAGGCCGGTCTCGTTCACGCCATAACCGGCGTCGCAGCGCTCCTTGGCGGCACGGGAAGCCACGTCACGCGGAACCAGGTTGCCGAAGGCCGGGTAGCGGCGCTCCAGATAGTAGTCGCGGTCCTCTTCGGGAATCTGGGAAGGCTTGATTTCATGCTTGCGCAGCTTCATCACGTCTTCCTTCTTCTTGGGCACCCAGATGCGGCCGTCGTTACGCAGGGACTCGGACATGAGCGTAAGCTTGCACTGCTGGTCGCCGTGTACCGGAATACAGGTGGGGTGAATCTGGGCGAAGCAAGGGTTGGCAAAGAAAGCGCCCTTGCGGTAGGCCTGCATGGCGGCGCTGCCGTTGGAGTTCATGGCGTTGGTGGAAAGGAAGTAGGTATTGCCATAACCACCGGTGGCCAGCACCACGGCATGAGCGCCGAAACGCTCAATTTCACCGGTTACCAGATTACGGGCGATGATACCCTTTGCTTCACCGTTGATAATCACCAGATCCAGCATCTCGTGACGCGGATAGCTCTTCACAGTGCCGGCGGCAATCTCTTTATTCAAGGAAGCATAGGCACCCAGCAGGAGCTGCTGACCGGTTTGTCCGCGGGCATAGAAGGTACGGCTCACCTGCACGCCGCCGAAGGAACGGTTGGCCAGGTATCCGCCATATTCACGGGCGAAGGGAACGCCCTGTGCCACGCACTGGTCAATAATGGCGGCGCTCACCTCTGCCAGACGATATACGTTGGCTTCGCGGGAACGATAGTCGCCACCCTTGATGGTGTCATAGAACAGACGGTAGATGGAGTCGTTGTCGTTCTGGTAGTTTTTGGCGGCATTGATACCACCCTGGGCGGCAATGGAGTGCGCCCGGCGGGGGGAATCGCTGATGCAGAAGATCTTCACGTTGTATCCCATCTCGCCCAAGGACGCAGCTGCGGATGCACCGCCAAGACCGGTACCCACCACAATCACTTCCAGTTTCCGTTTGTTGTTCGGAGAAACAATCCGGATTTCGGCTTTACGCTTGGACCATTTGTCTTTGAGCGGTCCGTCCGGAATCTTGGAAATAAGTTTAGAATCGGCCATATAATTAAAAATTGTATTTGCTAGCCCACAAAATTAAGCATTTTTCGTGAATAAATTAGGACTTTTCGTTAAAAAAGCGAACCGCTCTCGTCCGGATTGTACTTTCGCTGGGCCAGATAGGCGTCCATGCCCAGGTGCTGGTAGGCCAGTTCCGTGGCAATGCGGCCGCGCTGGGTGCGGATAATGAAGCCCTCCTTGATGAGGAACGGCTCATACACCTCTTCCAGCGTGCCGGCGTCCTCGCTGATGGAAGTGGCCAGCGTACCAACGCCCACCGGACCACCCTTGAAAGTAAGGATCATCGTCCGTAAAATCTTATTGTCGATAGCATCCAGGCCCCGCTTGTCAATCTTGAGCTTATTCAAGGCGAAACGTGTGATTTCCAGATTGATGCGGCCGTCTCCCAGCACCTGGGCAAAGTCCCGTACGCGCTTGAGGAGCGCATTGGCGATACGCGCCGTACCGCGGCTGCGGAGGGCAATCTCATACGCGGCATCCTGGTCAATTTCCAGTTGAAGAATCCGGGCGCTGCGCAGCACAATCTGCCGCAGGTCCTCCGTATCATAATATTCCAAGGCGCAGTTAATGCCGAAACGGTCCCTGAGCGGCGCCGTAAGCAAACCGCTCCGCGTAGTTGCGCCCACCAGCGTAAAAGGATTCAGGTTGATGCGCACGGAACGCGCCCCCGGTCCCTTGTCAATCATGATGTC
>DFFY01000092.1:0-1616 GCA_002371115.1 Bacteroidales bacterium UBA3764 | reverse complement strand
ACATAATCCTCCATGGCGGAATACAGGTATTCCTCCACTTCCGGAGAAAGCCGGTGAATCTCGTCGATGAACAGCACGTCGCCCGTTTCCAGCCCGGTAAGCAGCCCCGCCAGATCCCCGGGCTTGTCCAGCACCGGACCGGAAGTCACCTTCATGTTCACCCCCATCTCGTTGGCAATAATGTGTGCCAGCGTGGTTTTTCCCAGGCCGGGAGGACCATGGAACAAAACATGGTCCAGGGCCTCTCCACGCATTTTGGCGGCCTTTATATATATATTCAGGTTGGATACAATCTCCTTCTGTCCGGTGAAATCGTCCAGCCCCTGGGGGCGGATAATTCCTTCAAATTCGCTATCTTTGCGGTCTGTCGGATTGTGCGGATCAAAGTCGGTCATGGCTCAGGGTCTAATCAATTCAAATACAAATATAGTTTTTATTTTTAAGATTATTTGTTTTTAATACAGTTGTGGATTTGTTGAAAACTCCACATAAACTATTAAAAATCAATTTATTAAGTAAAAATTAATTTGTTGAAAACCTGCTGAAACCGTGTGGATGGGCTGTGAATGGTGCGTGTGGAATTTTTACCCACAAACGCCAGGAGGGTTATCAACAGGGTTATGAACAGGTTATCAACAGGGAAACGGAAGGGAATGTTGATAAGTCAAAATTCAGCTGCACGGCTGCAAAAACTGCTTCAGGAACGGAAGGAAGTCTTTTGCGGCGGGCTCTTCCTGTCTGCCCGGTGGATGGTATTGTCCCAAGTGGCGCAGGAAGGCATCCATTTTATTGTAATGCCCACCCGTGAGTCGGCGGAATACTGTGCGGCGGACCTATATAATATGGTAGAAGGGGACTGCGTGTTTTTTCTGCCGGAACTGGGCAAAAGCGTAGAGCGCAGCAATTACAAATCGTCCCTTGGCGTGCAGCGTACGGCGGCTATAGGCGAACTGCTCCAATGGAAGGCACCCGAAAAGCTCTTCATTGTCACCTATCCAGAGGCCTTGGAAGAGAAGGTACCGTCGGCCCAAAAACTGCAAAATGCGCTGTTCAGCATTCAGGAAGGGCAGGAAATTCCCTATGAAAGCATCCGCACGCGTCTGCAGGAAGAGGGCTTCGAGAAGGTGGACTTTGTATCGGCACCGGGCCAATTTGCGCTGCGTGGTGCCGTAATAGACATTTTTTCCTATTCTTCGGACAAACCCTTCCGCCTGAGTTTCTTTGGCGACGAGGTGGAGAAAATCCACACCTTCGACTGCAATACGCAGCTTTCCATCGACCCTATTACCCGGGCCGATATTTACCCGGACATAGCCGCCCGCGAGACGGAAGAAGGCGAGAGTCTCATAAACATGCTGCCAGAAGGCACCGTTGTATGGCTGGATTCGTCGGATATGTACAAGGAAAAGGACTTCTTTGTGCCGATACTCTCCTTCAGGCATGTCTATCTGGATATTCCGCTGCAGCAGGAAAATGCATCCAAGGTACAGTTCAACATTTCCCCGCAGCCGGTGTTCAACAAGAACTTCGACCTGCTCATGTCCGACATCCGTTCCCGGCTGGAGAATAATTATAAGGTATATATAGTAGGGGAGAAGGAGAGTCAGCTGGAACGC
>DFFY01000098.1:34543-49173 GCA_002371115.1 Bacteroidales bacterium UBA3764 | reverse complement strand
ATGTGCTCCAGTTCAACCCGTCCATCCCCGTTTACACCACCAACGGTGATTTCGCCGGTCCCGTGGGCGGCTACGCCGACCGCGAGAACCCCCTCGCCCGCCTCAAACGCAACTCCGACAACCGTTACTCCTACTGGAGAATGTTTGGTGACGCTTTCCTGAACATCAATCCGTTCAAAGGGTTCAACATCAAGACCACCTTCGGTATCGACTATGCCCAGAAAGAACAGCGCATCTTCACCTATCCGGTCACGGAAGGTACGGTAGCCAACCCCACCAATGCCGTGGAGGGCAAGCAGGAGCATTGGCTCAAGTGGATGTGGAACGCCATCGCCACGTATAACATGGAGATTGGCAAGCACCGCGCCGACTTCCTCGTGGGTACGGAAATCAACCGCGAGAAGGATACCTGGTTCAGCGGAAAAGCCTATGATTTCGCCGTCCTGAATCCCGACTACATGTGGCCCAGCTCCGCCGTAGGTGAGGCGGAAGCCTACGGTGGCGGCGGTGGATTCACCCTGGTCTCCTTCTTCGGCAAAGCCAACTACAACTTCGCAGACCGCTACCTGGCCAGCGTTACGGTCCGTTACGACGGTTCCAGCCGATTCGGCCGCAACAACCGCTTCGGTCTGTTCCCTTCCGTCTCCCTGGGTTGGAGAATTGACAAAGAGTCCTTCATGGAAGACGCCACCTGGCTGGAGAACCTGAAGCTCCGCGCCAGCTGGGGCCAGACCGGTAACCAGGAAATTGCCAATGTAGCCCGCTACACACTGTACGAGAGCAACTACGGCGAGGCCGGTTTCGGCGGACAGAGCTATGGTACCAGCTACGACATTGAAGGCACCAACGGCGGCAAGACGCTGCCCAGCGGCTTCAAGCGCAACCAGCTGGGCAACGACAACCTGAAATGGGAAACCACCACTCAGACCAACGTGGGCGTGGATTTCGCCATGTTCAAGAGCGCCCTTTACGGTTCCTTCGAGGCCTACTACAAGAAAACCACCGACATTCTGGTGTACATGCCCGGTATCGGTGTCATGGGTGAAGGCGCTTCCCAGTGGATCAACGCCGGCGCCATGGACAACAAGGGTCTGGAATTCAACATCGGCTACCGCGGTGAGGTGGGCGACTTCCAGTACGACCTCTCCGGCAACATCGGCACCTACGACAATAAGGTGACCAAACTGCCCGACACCATTGCCGCCGCCGGCACCTTCGGCGGGAACGGCGTGGAAAGCGTGGTAGGTCATCCCATGGGCGCACAGGTAGGTTATGTATACGACGGCATCTTCAAGAGCCAGGAGGAAATTGACAACCACGCCGTGCAGAACGGCGCAGGCCTGGGCCGTATCCGCTGGAAAGACCTCAACAACGACGGCATCATCAACGAAAAGGACCAGAAATGGATTTACTCCCCCGTTCCGGCCTTCACCTGGGGCCTGAACATTTATCTGCAGTACAAGAATTTTGACCTCACCATGTTCTGGCAGGGTGTCCAGGGCGTGGATGTCATCAGCGACTTCAAGAAGCAGACCGACATCTGGAGCGGCCTCAACATCTCCAACCTGAACAAGGGACGCCGCATCCTGGATGCATGGAGTCCCACCAACATGGCTTCCGACATCCCCGCCGTGAGCACCATGGACAACAACAACGAGAAGCGCGTCTCCTCCTACTTCGTGGAAGACGGTTCCTTTGCCAAACTGCGCAACATCCAGCTGGGGTACAACTTCTCCAAGCATGTTTGCGAAACCCTGCACATGAGCCGTCTGAGACTGTACGTATCGGCCCAGAACCTGCTCACCATCAGAAGCAGCAAATTCACCGGTGTGGACCCGGAGAACCCGAACTTCGGCTATCCTATCCCTACCAACGTAACGATGGGCATCAATGTTTCCTTCTAATGCACAATCGATTATGAGAAAGTATATTTCCATCCTATCTATGGGTCTGGCTTGCTGCATGGCGCTTTCCTGCAACAAGATGCTCTCCGAGCAGGTTCCCCAGGCTACGCTGAGCGACGAGCAGGTGAAAGACCCCGCCAATGCGGAAGGCATGGTAGTGGCCGCCTACGCCGTCTTCACCTCGGCCGAGGATATCAACTCCTCCTTCTCCATGTGGAACTTCGACGTGCGTTCCGATGACGCGTACAAAGGCGGAAACGGTACCAGCGACGGCGATGTCTTCCACCAGCTGGAAATCCAGCAGGGCGTCCTCACCACCAACTGGAACATCAATGACATGTGGGTGCGCCTGTACAACGCCCTGTCCCGCGTGAACAGCGCCATTGCCCTCCTGAACGAGTGCGACGACAGCTTCACCATGAAGGAGCAGCGCATGGCGGAAATGAAATTCCTGCGCGGCTACGGCCACTTCCTCCTCAAACGTCTGTACAAAAACATTCCGTTCGTCATTAACCCGGCGCTCACCTACGACGAGTACAACGCCCTGTCCAATACCACTTACACCAACGACCAGGGCTGGCAGCTCATCATCGATGACGTGAAAGCCGCTTTTGACGTGCTGCCGGAAGTACAGGCCGACAAAGGCCGCCCTACCAAGGCCGCTGCCGCCGCCTTCCTGGCCAAACTGTACCTGTACAAGGCTTACCGCCAGGACAACCCCGCCTCCAACCAGGTGACGTCCATCAACGAGGAAGACCTGAACCAGGTGATTGCGTACACCGATCCCAAGTACTACGCCAACTATGGGCTTGAGGACGACATCCACAACAACTTCCGCCCGGAAGAGCTGTTCGAGAACGGAAAAGAGAGCCTCTGGGCCATCCAGTACTCCCGCAACGACGGTTCCACCTACGGCAACCTGAACTGGAGCTACGGCCTTATCGGCCCCAGCATTGACAACGTGACCGATGGTGCCTGCGACTTCTACAAGCCCAGCCAGAACCTGGTCAACGCCTTCCGTACCGGTGCCGACGGCCTTCCGCTCCTGGACACCTTCAACGAGAAGGACTATACCTTCGCAGACAACGCAGACCCGCGTCTGTTCCTCACCGTGGGCATGCCCGGTCTCCCCTACCTGTTCAACAAGAAATTCATCCAGGACGAGTCCAAGCAGTGGAGCCGCGGAAACGGCCTGTACGGCTACTACATCAGCCTCAAACAGAACGTGGACCCCGCCCTCGTGGGTGAATACCTGATCAAGGGTTCCTACTGGGCCTCCTCCATGAACCGCATTGTCTTCCGTTATGCCGATGTGCTCCTGGAGCGCGCCGAGGCATACGCCCAGCTGGGCGAGA
The DNA here is from genome assembly GCA_002371115.1 of Bacteroidales bacterium UBA3764. GTDB lineage: Bacteria > Bacteroidota > Bacteroidia > Bacteroidales > UBA932 > Cryptobacteroides. The sequence continues at coordinate 45,914 of DFFY01000098.1, read as the reverse complement.
GCGACAAGGCCATCGACCTGGTGAACCAGATTCGCAAGCGTGCAGCCGGATCCACCCAGATGTTCGCCGACTATCCTTCCCGTTACGGGGTGAAGATTTACGCCACCCAGTACAATGGAACGTACGACAAGGCCACCACCATCAAGATGGTGAAGATGGAGCGCCGCCTGGAAATGGGCATGGAATGCGAGCGCTTCTTTGACCTGGTCCGCTGGGGCGATGCCGCCACGGTCCTGAACAAATACTTCGCCGAGGAGGCCGACAACTGCACCATTTACCGCGATGCCCGGTTCACGGCCGACAAGGACGAGTACCTGCCCATCCCCGCCTCTCAGATTGCCGCTTCCAACGGCCATTACACGCAGAACATTGGTAACTGGTGATAATCAATGCATACCATGAAACACAAATTACTCTATATCGCAGCAGCCGTGCTCTGCCTTGCCGGCTGCGCCAAGAAAAACGTGAGCAATCTCCGGCTGGACGGCGACTGCCTGGTCCAGTCCATCGCCCTGGATAATTACACCGGCATTGTGGACCTGCCCACCCGAACCATTGTGGTACGGCTTCCGGAAGTATATGCCACCTCCGAGATGGAAATCACGGAACTCACCCTGTCCCAAGGCGCCACCGCGAATGTGGTCAAGGGCCAGAAGCTGAACATGGACGCCGCCAAAGGCATCCATGTGACCAACGGCGACGCCGCCATTGACTGGACGCTGAGCGTCCTGCACGACGAAGCCCGCATCCTGCACTTTGTCCTGAACGACATCTATACCGGTACCATCGACCAGGAAGCCAAGACCATTTCCGCCTTCGTTCCCAAGTCGGAAGGGATTAATGCACTGGTCCCGACCATCGTCATCAGCCAGAACGCCACCATCACGCCGCTTTCCGGCGTGCCGCAGGACTTCACCGAGCCCGTACAGTACACCGTGACCAACAATTCCGCCAAGAGCGTGTACACGGTGAACGTGACGGCCATCGACAAGCCCAAGGCCCTGTTCATCGGCGAGCCCGCCAACATGAACGACCTGGATCCCGAGGCCGGTGCAGCCTGCCAGTGGATGCTGTCCAACGTGCCCGGCGCCCTGTACACCAGCTTTGCCGACTTCCAGGCCGGTACCGTGGAACTGGATGAATGCCAGATTATCTGGTGGCACTTCCACATGGACGGCGGGGTTGACGGCCACGACAACTTTGTAGCCAAGGCTCCTTATGCCCTGGATGCAAAGAACCAGCTCCGCGCCTACTATGAGAACGGCGGTGCGTTCCTGCTCACCCGCTACGCCACCAACCTGCCTTCCTTCATCGGCGCTACCGGTGACGACGAATGGACCACCCCGAACAACTGCTGGGGCCAGAACGAAGACAGCGCAGAACGCTGCTGGGGTCCTTGGGACTTCAATATCTTCAGTGGACAGAACGAGCATCCGCTGTACAGCGGCCTCATTGCGGGCGACGATGCCGGCAAGGTTTACTGCACCGACAACGGTTACCACATCACCAACTCCACGGCCCAGTACCACATTGGTACCGATTGGGGCGACTATGTGGACCACGCTGCCTGGGAAGCCCGTACGGGTGGCAAGATTCTGGGCGTAGGCGGTGACGGCGCCGTTGTGGCCTGGGAGTATCCGGCCAAGGATGGAAAGGGCGGCATCATCTGCATCGGATCCGGCTGCTACGACTGGTATTCCTACATGTTCGAACCCGAATATGAGGAGCACTTCCACAAGAACATTGCCATCATGACGCAGAACGCTATCAACTATCTGACCAAGTAGAAGTTATGAAAACATTTATCAACTATATCACTTTAGCCGGCGTGGCCCTTGCGGCCACCCTGGCCTGCACCAAGGAAAACTATGGTGATGCGCCCAAGGACTGGGAACAGACCGGCGAGTACTTCGCTTCTGCAGACGAAAAAGGCTTCAGTACCTATTACACCCCGGCCATCGGCCGTGTGGGCGACCCCATGCCGTTCTACGACAGCAAGGCCGGCGAGTTCAAGGTGCTGTACCTGCAGGAGTTCGACAACAACGCCACCTATAACTTCCACCCCATCTGGGGCGTGAGCACCCGGGACGGCGCTTCCTATACCTCGCTGGGCGAGGTCCTTCCCTTCGGTGCATCCATCTGGGAGCAGGACGCTGCCATCGGCACGGGCTGCTGCGTGTACAATGAGGACGACGGCCTGTACTACATCTATTATACCGGCCACAACGGAAACTGCACCAACCGTGAGGTGGTTCTCCGCGCCACTTCCCCGGACTTCAAGACCTGGACCAAGGACCTTCTTTGGGCCATGAAAGGCGATGACTTCGGCTATTCCAAGGAAGACTTCCGCGACCCGCAGGTGTTCAAGGCCGACGACGGCAAATGGCACATGGTGATTTCCAGCAACCTGAAGTTCGCCGACTTCGTGTCCGACGACCTCAAGACCTGGTCTCACGTGGGTTCCTTCAACATGGTGTGGGACCGCATGTGCGAATGCCCGGACGTGTTCAAGATGGGCGACTGGTGGTACTTCATCTACTCTGAAGGCTACCGCGCTCCCTGGAGCCGCAAGGTCAAATACATGATGGCTACCTCCTGGCAGGGCCTGAAGGACTGCTTCGGCGATCCGGGCGCCCACTGGCCGCAGGACATGCATGAAGGCGTGCTGGACAGCCGCGCTTTCTATGCCGGCAAAACCGCATCCGACGGAACCGACCGCTACATCTGGGGCTGGTGCCCTATCCGTACCGGTGCCACCATCTACGACAGGAACGTTAACGTAGGGGCCTCTTCCGAGCCCAAATGGTCCGGCGCCCTGGTGTGCCACAAGATTCAGCAGAATGAAAACGGGACCCTCACCCTGGTGAAAGTGCCGGCCATGGCCGCCAAGTACAACCAGAGCAAGGCCGTGAAAGTCATGGCATCCAACGGTTATACGGACGGCAAGCTCTCCGGAGAGAATGCCTACGTGCTCTACAACCGCCTGGGCGCCCACAACCACATTTCCTTCAAGGTAACCGCCTCCAACCAGTGGGATAAATTCGGTATCTCCCTGGTGCGCGGCACCGACTCCAAGAAGTACTACACCATGGTGCTCAGTCCTGAAGGGGACGACGCCGTGGCCCGCAAGGTGAACTTCGAAGAGGAAGGGGAAGAAGGCAAGGGTTTCATCGAGGGCATCGACGGCTACATTTTCGCCCGTCCGGCCGACAATGTGTACAACATTGACATCTACACGGACAACTCCGTGGTGGTGATGTATGTCAACGACGCCTGCGCCTACACCCAGCGCATCTACGGCATCCAGAAGAACGGCTGGAGCATCAACAACTACGGTGGGAACATCACGGTATCCGATTTGGAAGTTACCCAGTATTAATTCCGGAGTTTTTTAGCTAACTTTGAAGCATGAAAAGACTCTTAACGCTTTTGGCTCTGTTGCTCCCGGTGGTTGCCGGGGCACAGAGCCTTACCATTACCCATCTGAGTGAAACCCACAGCATGGTGCAGGTGAGCGGTCACAACCGCTACATCCTGCTCCCTGTGCAGGAGACGGCCCAGGAGGCTGTTGTAAAAGTTTTGTCCAATGGAACAGTGGTCCTCAAGGCCAATGTTTCCCTGGCTATTGACAAAACCGACTACCTGGTTCCGCTGGACCTGGGCGAGTGGAACGGCAGCAGCATCCTGCTGGACATCACCATGCGTCAAGGCCGCGGCGTGCGCCGGGATCCTTCGGACGATGTGTGCTGGAGCGAGATGACCACAGCCCCCGCTTTCAACTTTGCCAACAAGGAGAAGAAATACCGTCCTACTTACCACTTCTCTCCCGACTGGGGCTGGATGAACGACCCCAACGGCATGGTGTACAAGGACGGAGAATGGCATCTTTTCTACCAGTATAACCCGTACGGCAGCTTCTGGGGCAACATGCACTGGGGACACGTCGTTTCCAAGGATCTGGTGCACTGGGAGAACCTGGGCATTGCCCTGGCTCCGGACGATTTGGGCGCCATTTTCAGCGGCAGCGCCATTGTGGACAAAGAAAATGTGGCAGGTTTCGGCCGCAATGCCATCATTGCCATGTACACCTCCGACGGCGACAGCCAGACCCAGAGTATTGCTTACAGTAACGACAATGGCCGCAGCTTCACCAAATATGCCGGCAACCCGGTAATTATGGCGGAAGACACCCGGGATTTCCGCGATCCCAAGCTGTTCTGGGACCCCCAGAGCAAGCAGTGGAAGGTGATCCTGGCCGCCGGTCAGGAAGTGCAGTTCTACAGTTCGGACAACCTCAAGGACTGGACGTATGACAGCAGTTTTGGCCTTGCCTATGGCAACCACAACGGCGTTTGGGAGTGCCCGGACCTGGTTCGCCTGCCCTTCGAGGGCAAGGACAAGTACGTGCTCATCCTCAACATCAACCCCGGCGGTCCCTTCGGTGGCAGCGCAACGCAGTATTTCGTGGGCAGCTACGACGGCAAAACCTTCAAATGCGACGACCTTCCCACCGTCACGCGCTGGATGGACTATGGCAAGGACCACTACGCCACCGTTACCTGGAGCAACGCCCCGGATAACAGGACCGTAGCCATTGCCTGGATGAGCAACTGGCAGTACGCCAATTCCGTCCCCACCACCCAGTTCCGCAGCGCCAACTCCGTCCCGCGCGACCTGAGCCTCATCCGCAAGGGCAAGGAAGTGCTCCTCAAGAGCACCCCGTCGCCGGAAGTGGAAGCCCTGCGCGGCAATCCGGTGCAGTACACGCTGTCATCGGCCCCGGTGGAGCTCTTCGACACGCCTCAGCGGGCCTATGAACTGGTCATCCGCTTCAACCTGGCCCGGAAAGAGGACGCCACCTTCGTGCTGTCCAACGAGGCCGGCGAGCAGGTTGTGATGTCCTACAATGCCGACGTGCAGACCTTCTCCATGGACCGTCGCGGCAGCGGCAACGTGAAGTTCTCCAAGTCCTTTGCGGCCGTCACCACCGCTCCTACCGTTGTGGGCGGCAAGATGGAGCTCCGTCTCCTGGTGGACAGCGCCAGCATCGAGGCCTTCGGCCCGGACTTCTGCATGACCAACCTGGTGTTCCCCACCTCGCCTTACAATATCCTTAAAATGTATGGCAACACCAAGGCCGACGTAACCCTTTATCCGATTGCCAAATGAACAAGAAACTGCAACTGATTCCGGTGATGCTCTGCTTCTTTGCCATGGGGTTCGTGGACCTCGTGGGCATCGCCTCCAACTATGTGCAGCAGGACCTGCAGCTGACAGACTCCGCCGCCAATATTTTCCCGTCGCTGGTCTTCTTCTGGTTCCTCATCTTCTCCGTTCCCACGGGCATCCTGATGAACCGCATCGGCCGCAAGAACACCGTGCTCCTGAGCCTGGTGGTGACGGTGATTTCCCTCATCCTGCCCATCTTCGGCGAGAGCTACGGCCTCATGCTGGCCGCCTTCTCCCTGCTGGGCATTGGCAATGCGCTCATGCAAACCTCGCTGAATCCGCTTATCACCAATATTATCAAGGGTGACAAGCTGGCCAGCACCATGACCTTCGGCCAGTTCGTGAAGGCCATCGCTTCCTTCATGGCGCCGTACATTGCCATGTGGGGCGCCACCGCCGCCATGCCGTCCTGGGGCCTTGGCTGGAGGGTGCTGTTCCCGGTGTACGGTGTGATTGGCATCCTGGCAGCACTGCTGCTCGCCCTCTCCCCCATCGAGCGGGAGCAGGTGGCAGACAAGGCTTCCGGTTTTGTGGCCTGCTTCAAACTCCTGGGCAAACCTATCGTCCTTCTGAGCTTCCTGGGCATCATGTGCCATGTGGGCATTGACGTGGGCACCAACACCACGGCGCCCAAGCTCCTGATGGAGCGCGTGGGCATGACGCTCACCGAGGCCGGCTTTGCCACCAGCCTGTACTTTATTTTCCGTACCATCGGCTGCCTGAGCGGCTCGTTCATCCTGTCCAAGTTCAGCCACCGGAAGTTCTTCCTCGTGAGCGTGGTCATGATGGCCCTGTCCATGTGCGGCATGTTCCTGGGCACGTCCAAGCTCATGCTTTACGTGGCCATTGCCCTGGTAGGTTTCGGTAACTCCAACATTTTCTCCATTGTGTTCTCGCAGGCCCTCCTGGCCGTTCCGGAGAAGCAGAACGAGGTGAGCGGTCTCATGATCATGGGCCTGTTCGGCGGTACCGTCTTCCCGCTCCTGATGGGCTTCGCCTCCGATGCCATGGGGCAGGCCGGCGCCGTCGCCGTCATGACCATTGGCGTAGCATATCTGTTCTACTATTTCTCTAAAATTCGTAACTAATTATGGGTAAATTTGTTATAGGTATTGGGGAAGCGCTTTGGGATATGCTTCCCGAGGGAAAGAAACTGGGCGGCGCACCCGCCAACTTCGCGTACCATGCCAGCCAGTTCGGACTGGAAGGGTTGGCCGTGAGCGCCATCGGCCACGACGCACTGGGGGAAGAACTCGTGGGACAGTTGGAAGAACACGCTCTGCCGTATCACCTGGCCCGCGTGGACTACCCTACCGGCACCGTGCAGGTCACCCTGGACAGCCAGGGCGTACCGCAGTATGAAATCAAGACCGGCGTTGCCTGGGACAACATCCCGTACACCAAGGAGCTGGCGGACCTCGCTGCCAACTGCCAGGCCGTGTGCTTCGGTTCCCTGGCCCAACGCAGCCCCGTCTCGCGCGAGAGCATCGGCCTGTTCCTGGATGCCGTACCGGAGGACTGCCTCAAGGTGTTCGACATCAATCTGCGCCAGGACTTTTACAACAAGGAAGTGCTGGAGGCCTCTTTCCGCCGTTGTGACATCCTCAAAATCAACGACGAGGAACTGGTGGTGATGGCCCGTCTGTTCAATCTGCCCGGCCTGGCCTTGGAAGAAAAATGCCGTTACCTGATCAAGGAATACAACCTCAAGATGCTCATCCTCACCTGCGGCGTAAACGGAAGCTACGTTTTTTTTGACGGCGGCATGTCCTTCCTGGAGACACCCAAGGTGCAGGTGGCGGATACCGTAGGCGCCGGAGACTCCTTCACCGGTGCGTTCGTAGGCTCCCTCCTCACGGGAAAAAGCGTCACGGAGGCCCACGAGACTGCGGTTAAGGTGTCGGCCTTCGTGTGCACCCAGAGCGGCGCCATGCCCACCATTCCGGATAATCTCAAGTAAATGAAAAGAAAGCTTCTCTTCCTCATATCAGCAGTACTTCTTCTCGCCGGTTGTTCCGGCGGGAAGAAGTCACTGGTTATAGGCGTATCGCAGTGCAGTAACGATATTTGGCGCAGCAAACTGAACGCAGAACTGGCCCTGGCGGCCCGCGTGGACGGGGTGACACTCCGGCTTTCCTCCGCCGACGACGACAGCCAGAAGCAGATGGCGCAAATCCGTCGCTTTGTGGCGGACGGCGTGGACCTGCTTATTGTCTCGCCCAACCAGTCGCACACCATTACGCCGGCCGTGGAAGAAGCTTTCGACGCCGGCATTCCGGTGATTCTGTTCGACCGGAAAATCGACTCCGACAAATACACCGCCTTCATTGGGGCGGACAACGTGGAAATCGGCCGCATCATGGGGCATTACATGGCCGATTTCCTGGACAAGAAAGGCCGGGTGGTGGAAATTCCCGGGCTGGAGGGCTCCTCCCCTGCCGATGACCGCCACAAGGGCTTCGCGGAGGCCTTGCAGCAATATCCCGGCATCTCGCTGGTGACGGCCCCGTACGGCGGCTGGCTCCGGGAAGGCGGCTACAATGCCATGGAGGAAGTGCTTGCGCGCGGCGTCAGGCCCGATGCCGTCTTCGGCCAGAACGACCGCATGGCCCTGGGGGCGCGGGAAGCACTGGGCGCCCCGGACGATGTGGCTTTCTTTGGGGTGGACGCCCTGCCGGACGCAGGCCTGCAGGAAGTGATTGACGGCGTGCTCACCGCCTCCTACCTCTACCCCACCCGCGGGGACCTGGTGATGGAACTGGCCATGAACATCCTGAGCGGCGTGCCTTATCAGCGGGAAAACCTGCTGGAAAGCGCCCTGGTGGACAGCCGCAACGCCCGCATTTTTCAGCTCCAGGAAGCGGAGGTGGCCACCCAGCGGGCCAACGTGGAAAACATCAACGCCCGCCTGGACACGTTCCTGATGCAGTACAATACGCAGCGTCTCATCATGTGGCTGGTGATTGGTTTCTCGGTGCTCCTCATCGCCATTGCCGCACAGACCTACTGGAGCTACATCAAAATGCGGGAACTGCAACATCAGCTGCAAGAGAGCACGGCCGCCAAGCTGAAGTTCTTCACCCAGGTGAGCCACGACCTCCGCACGCCCCTCACCCTGGTGGCAGGGCCGCTGCAGCACGTCATGGAAGGGCCCCTGTCCCCGGAGCAACAAAAGACGTTGTCACTGGCCCGCCGCAACGTGACCGTTTTGCAGGAACTGGTGAACAACATCCTGGATTTCAGAAAAATAGAGAGTGGGAACATGCCGCTGAGCGTGTCCCGTTTTGACCTCCCCGCCGCCATCCGCGAATGGATGGGCGGTTTCCTAAGCACCTCCCGTACGCTCACGTATGAAGGCCTGGAAGCCCTTACCGTAGAGGCCGACATGCGCCTGCTGGAAAGGATGCTCTTCAATCTCCTTGGGAACGCCATCAAGCACACCCGGCCGGACGGTCATATCACCGTTTCCGTGCGGCAGGAAGGCCCGTCGGCCATTCTCACCATTGTGGATGACGGCGAGGGTATTCCGAAAGAAAAACTGCCCTTCATTTTTGACGAATTCTACAAAGGAAGCGAATCCGGCAGCGGAACGGGCATCGGTCTGGCGCTGGTAAAAGCCGTGGCGGAGCTGCATCATGGCAGCGTCCATGTGGACAGCACCCCGGGCGCCGGTTCCACCTTCACCCTGCGCCTGCCTCTGGTGCAAAAGGGCGCCACGGTGGCTGAAGGGCGTGATGCATCGGCCTTTACTGAACAGTACAAAGAAACATACGCCCGTGAGGATACGGCCAAGGAAGAGGCCGCCAGCCGCGTGAGCGAAAGCGACCGTCCCACCATCCTGGTGGTGGATGACAATGCCGACCTGCGCAGTTTCATCGGCACGCTTCTGGAAGGCGAATACCGCATCCTGAGCGCCTGTGACGGCCGCGAAGGCCTGGAAAAGGCCACCCGCGAACTGCCGGACCTGGTGGTATCGGACGTCATGATGCCCGTCATGGACGGCCTGGAATTCTGCCAGACGCTCAAGGGCCAGCCGGCCACCAGCCACATCCCCGTAATTCTGCTTACGGCCAAATCGCTGGAAGACCAGCGCGCAGAGGGCTACGATTCCGGTGCCGATGCCTACATCTCCAAGCCGTTCAGCGAGAAGGTGCTGCTCTCCCGGATTGGCAACCTGCTGAAAAGCCGCATCCTGCTCAAGGAGCATTATCTGGAAACTGGCGAAAGTGCCGCCCAGCCAAAGGAGAATGACTTTCTGGGCCGATTCCGCGCACAGGTGCAGGCTCACCTCAGCGACGAGAACCTGAGCGTGGAACAACTGGGCTCGGAACTGGGTCTCTCGCGCGTGCAATTATATAGGAAAGTCAAGGCCCTCACCGGCTACTCCCCCGTTGAACTGGTGCGCATTACGCGCCTGAAGGCGGCCGAGCAGCTGCTCAAAACTACGGACAAAACCGTAGCGGAAGTGGCCTATGCCGTGGGGTTCGGCACACCCTCCTATTTCTCCAAGTGCTACAAGGAACTCTTCGGTCGTCTTCCGGGAGAGGGCCGATAGGATTTTCAGGCGGAAAAATTTGTGTTTCTGAGAATTATTTGTATCTTTGCAGTCCATTTTTTGAGATGACCGCTAAGCCCAGTCAAGACCTGCCGCAGAGGGCAGGCGCTTACGGCCCAAAACTTTAACAAGTTTTTGTACAATGTACGCAATCGTTGACATTGCAAGCCAGCAGTTTAAAGTAGAGGCTGGCATGGACATCTTCGTGAACCGCCTGGCGGCCAAGAACGGAGAATCCGTCGAGTTCGACAAAGTGCTCCTCGTGGACAATGAGGGCAAAGTGAAAGTGGGTACTCCCTATGTAGAGGGTGTCAAGGTTACCGCCACCGTGGTGGACGACGACGCCAAGGCAAAGAAAGTGCTCGTGTTCAAGAAAATCCGTCGCAAGGGTTTCCAGACGCTCAATGGCCATCGCCAGAAGCTCACCAAAATCCACATCGACGCTATCGCTTAACTTTTAAAGGAGAAACAGATTATGGCACACAAGAAAGGTCAATCCAGTTCCAAGAACGGCCGTGAGTCGCATTCAAAACGCCTTGGTATCAAGAAGTTCGGCGAAGAAGTCGTAAAGGCCGGTAACATCATCGTGCGTCAGCGCGGTACTGCACACAACCCGGGTCTGAACGTGGGTATGGGTAAGGATCACACCCTGTACGCCCTTATTGACGGCACCGTCAAGTTCACCCGCAAGCGTGAAAACAAATCTTATGTTTCCGTACTTCCCCTGGAGAACTAAGACATGTTAACCCTGAAACTTTTACGCGAGTCTCCGGATTTTGTAATCCGGAGACTTGCTGTTAAAAACTTCGATGCCAAAGACATCGTAGCACAAGTCATTGCCCTGGACGACAAACGCAAAGCCCTCCAGACGGAGAGCGACGCCCTGCTCGCCCAGCAGAAGAAAGCCGCCGCCGCCATTGGCCAACTCATGAAAGAAGGCAAAAAGGAAGAGGCGGCTGCCGCCAAGGAAGAAGTCGCCACCCTTAAAGCCCGTTCCACGGAGCTGCTCAAGGAGGCGGACGCCACCATTGAAGAACTCCAGGCCAAGCTGGTCCTCCTACCCAACCTCCCCTACGAGCTGGTACCGGAAGGAAAAGGCGCAGAAGACAACCTGGTAGTGAAGATGGGCGGTCCGGAGGTGAATCTTCCGGAAGGTGCCCTCCCCCACTGGGAACTGGCCAAGAAGTACGACATCATCGACTTTGACCTGGGCGTAAAAATCACTGGCGCCGGTTTCCCCGTCTATAAAGGCAAGGGAGCCCGCCTGCAGCGCGCCCTCATCAACTTCTTCCTGGACCGCAACACCGCAGCCGGATACAAGGAAGTGGAGCCGCCCGTGATGGTGAACGCCGCTTCCGGCTTTGGTACCGGCCAGCTGCCGGACAAGGAAGGTCAGATGTACTTTGCGGGCCTGGACGGGTTCTACATGGTTCCCACCGCAGAGGTCCCTGTCACCAATATTTTCCGTGACGTGATTCTCACCGAAGACCAGTTCCCCCAGAAGCTTACCGCTTACACACCTTGCTTCCGCCGGGAAGCCGGTTCCTATGGCAAGGACGTACGCGGCCTCAACCGCCTGCACCAGTT
>DFFY01000098.1:31412-34483 GCA_002371115.1 Bacteroidales bacterium UBA3764 | reverse complement strand
GACAAAGTGGAGATTGTGCGCATCGAAAAGCCGGAGAACAGCTATGCTGCCCTGGATGAGATGATTGCCCACGTGGAAAGCCTGGTGAATGCACTGGGCCTCAAGTACCGCATTCTCCGCCTGTGCGGCGGCGACATGAGCTTCACCAGCGCCATTACCTATGACTTTGAACTGTGGAGCGCAGCCCAGGGCCGTTGGCTGGAGATTTCCTCCGTATCCAACTTTGAGAGCTACCAGGCCAACCGCCTCAAGTGCCGCTACAAGGACCAGGACGGCAAGATGCAGCTTGTCCACACCCTGAACGGCAGTTCGCTGGCCCTCCCGCGCGTGGTGGCCGCCCTGCTGGAAGACAACCAGAAAGAAGGCTACATCGAAATCCCGGAGGTCCTCAGGCCTTACACCGGATTCGACCGCATCGACTAAAAGAAAAAGTCTCGGAAACTGCTCCGAGACTTTTTTTATGGCACTCTCCGCCGTTGGCGCCCCTTTTGCCCAAGGCCGGCCCTCTTTGCGCAAAAGGTTGGTTCCCTGTTTGCCAATGGTTGGTGGCCTTTTTGTGAAAGGTTGGTGGCACTTTTGTCAAAGGCTGGATTTTGTGCTGCCAACCTTTGACATTCTATCGGCCCCAGACACCCCTCTACTCCATATTACGTGCAAAAGGTTGGTCACATAAAAACCAACCTTTTGCAAAATATGTGGCGGCTATCGCCTATTTGTCGATGTTCACGATACGGTAGTCCGCACTGCCCAGGCCGATGGAGACGGCATAGTCGATGATGTGCGTACCGTGCTGACGATTGATGCGTTTCTGGAGCGCAGTGGCATCGTCCCCCTTTTGGGAAGGATAGTTGAACACCAGGTCCAGGCAGGCTTTGTCCAGCGCCACCGGGTCCGTAGAGGCCAAAATGCCGATGTCCGCCAGGCGGGGTTTGTCCGGGTTGGCGTCGCAGTCGCAGTCCACGGACATGTTGTTCATGACGTCGATATAGACAATGTTGGGTCCGAAGTAATCCGCCACGGCTTGTGCGGCAGCGGCCATGGACTCCAGGAAGGCATCCTGTTCCGCCGTAATCCAGTGGTCCTGCGACTCGCCGGCGGAGTGGATGTAGAACTTGCCCGAAGTGGAGGCGAAGCCGATGCTCTGGTTCTTGAGCACGCCGCCAAAGCCGCCCATGGCGTGGCCCTTGAAGTGGGCCAGGTTGATGACGAAGTTATAGTTTTGGATATGCGTACCCACAATATCGTACTGAATGTGCTTGGTGTCCTTCACGGGAATTTGCAGATCCCCTTCCTCGTCCATGATATCCACGGGCGCAACGGCCTCGAAGCCTCTTTCCGCAATGGCTTTGCGGTGGTCTGCCGTCTTCATGCGGGAGCCGCCGTATGCCGTATTGCACTCAATGAGCGTGCCGTCCACGGCCTTTACCAGCGGGGCCAGAAATTCCGGACGCAGGTAGCCGGTTTTGGCCGATTCTCCGGTGCTAATCTTGATGCCCACCTTGCCCTCGGGCTTGCAACCCAGGGCATTGTAAATGTTCAACAGCCCCTCCGGGGTAATGTTGGAGGTGAAGTAAACCACAGGAGCGTCCGCGTTTTCCGTGCTGGAAACGGGGACTACGGCCTCTGTGCGGGGTTTGGTCTGTGTGGAGCCGCAGGCGACCAGGGTCAGCAGCGCGGCAAGGGGGAGAATCATTTTTTTCATCGTTTCAGTTTCTTGTCCTGCAAATATACTTATTTTTGCCGTAAAATAGCCGATATTCTGATTGCGGGAAACCCCATGATTCGTGCCAGTTGTTTAGCCGTCGTTTTTGTAGTCCGATACAAATAAGGTAATACCCTGATTTTCTGCCCATCACTCAAATTGACGATATCCGTTTTAAACCAGCGTAAACATACCTCGCTGACAGTTTTGAAATACTCCGAATCGGCCTGCATCTGATATGGCTTCTCTTCTAATTGATATTTCATTTCGGCGGCATTCACCCCACCTACCAGTCTCAAGAAGAATCCCGGGTCATGGTTGAAGGCCTGTTCCAGATAGTCACAGTCGCAGAAACTGCCGGGAATCAAGTGATTGTCCTTATCTAATAACCATGCAACATCGTGAAGATTATCAGCAGTATGCATCACAGCCAGTTTTTCCCGAAAAGTGAGACTGGCAACCGGCCGGCCGCCTTTCTCTTCTCCAGAAAACATGGCCCGATAACCACTCCAGGGATATTCATGAACAAGGGCTCCATTGTCCATCGCATTCTTTGGAATATAAGCAAGGACATTTCTGACATACTGGTCTGAATCCAGACAAAGGGCTTTGGTCTCAATTCGGTGTAAAATGTTGTTAATCTTGTACTTCTTTTGGAACAGCATGGAATAAATCTTTTTGATTTCCACACCATAGGCGTCCGCATCGGCTTGGCTGTTGGCCAAAATAGCAACATGGGCATGGTTGGAAACGATGCCATAGATGATGACAATGACGTTTCTTCGGCGGGCACAGACACAAATGACTTTGACCATGGCATCATAATCTTCATCGTCTCTGCAAAGGATAGCTTGTTCCAGGCCTTTAAGGCACACGTGGAACGGTTGAACTGTGTGAGTTTTCCCGTCGGGCAGAACTCGTTGGATGACACGTAACATAGCACATAACTTTTATCGGCACTCCAAGAGGCCAGGTTATGTGGGATCCTGCTCCGCTGAGGCAAAAGTAAGAAATTGTCGTTGATTTTGCAAAAGGTTGGTTTTTATGTGACCAGCCTTTTGCACGTAATATGGGGTAGAGGGGTGTCTGGGGCCGATAGGATGTCAAAGGTTGGCAGCACAAAATCCAGCCTTTGACAAAAGTGCCACCAACCTTTCACAAAAAGGCCACCAACCATTGGCAAACAGGGAACCAACTTTTGACAAAAGTGCCACCAACCTTTCGCGCAAAGAGGGTCAGCCTTGGGCAAAAGGGACGCCAACCTTGGGGCAGCGCACAAAAAACCGGAGCCCTGAGGGGTTCCGGCTATGATAAAAGGGGTAAAAGGCAATTACTGCTCCTCTTTGAGACGAAGCTGCTGAACATAGAT
>DFFY01000098.1:24753-31335 GCA_002371115.1 Bacteroidales bacterium UBA3764 | reverse complement strand
CCATGCGCTTTTTCACGGAAGGCTTTTCGAAGTTCTTGCGGGAACGCATCTCGCGGACGGCTCCGGTCTTTTCGAATTTGCGCTTGAATTTCTTCAGGGCTCTCTCGATGTTTTCGCCTTCTTTGATGGGTACGATGATCATGCTTTTACACCTCCTTTTGTCTTAAAAATCACTCCCTTGTGGGAATTGGACTGCAAAGGTAGAAAAAAATTGGAAATGCACAAAATTATTTCTTATATTTGTGGTAACAAGAATGTTATCTTAAATCTATAAGTATGAAAAAACCTGCCAGCAACACCTATCCTTGGAAGTTCGCCTCCGTGGGCGGTACTGTCCGTGTCAAAATCCAGAACGGGGAAGACATCCGCCATCTGGGAGAACTGGACCGCAAGCTGTGGACGGTTCTCAGCTGCCCTACCAACGGCCTGGAATTCGACGAAACCACGCTCAAGCTCATCGACATTGACAATGACGGAAGAATCCGCGTGGACGAGGTCATCAAGACCGCCCAGTGGCTCACACGCGTGGTCAAGAACGCCGACGACCTCCTGAAAGGCAGCGACAGCCTGGCCCTGGACGACTTCAATGCCGATGACCCCGACGGTGCCCGCCTGCAGGCATCGGCCCGCCAGATTCTGAAGAACCTCAAGTTGGAGAAGGACAGCATCGGCCTGGAAGACACCGCCGACAACGTGAAGATTTTCGCACAGACGCAGTTCAACGGCGACGGCATCATCACACCCGCCAGCGCCTCCGACGAGGCCACCGCCAAGCTCATCGAGACCATCGCCGGCATTGCCTCGGCCATGGACCGCAGCGGCGTGCCGGGCATTACGGCCGACCATGTGGAAGCCTTCTATACCGCCTGCGCGGACTTTGACGCCTGGCAGACCGCCGGCACCAAGGACGTGTTCCCGTACGGTGACAAGACCGCGGACGCCCTCGCTGCCGTGAACGCCGTCAAAGATAAGGTGGCGGACTATTTCATGCGCTGCAAGCTCATCGGCTTCGATGCCGCATCGGCAGAGGCCGTGGATGTGAACGTGGCCAAGATTGCCGCCATCGAGGGCAGCCTGGCCGCCGCGTCCGCCGAGATTGCCCTGCAGCCGCTGGCCAAACCCTCCGCCGACGGAAAACTGGTCCTGAAGGCCGTGAACCCCGCCTGGAAGGCCGCCATCAACGCTGTCGTTGCCCTTGTCGATATCAAGAAGGACGCCATTGACGAGGCCGAATGGGCCGCCATCCTGGGCTCTTTTGCCCCGTATGTGGCCTGGATGGACGCCAAGAAGGGCGCCGCGGTGGAAGGCCTGGGCCTGGACGCCGTGAAAGCCATCCTCAAGGAAGACAAGAAGGCCGCCCTGCTGGAGCTCGTAGAGAAGGACAAGGCCGAGGAAGCCAACGCCCTTTCCATCGAGGAAGTGGACAAAGTGCTCCGCCTGAACAAGTATTTCTACCGTTTCCTGAACAACTACGTGGTCCTGGCCGATTTCTACGACCCCGAGCGCAAGGCCATGTTCCAGGCCGGTCGTCTGTACATAGACCAGCGCAGCACGGACCTGTGCGTGAAGGTGGCGGGGCCCGCCCCGGAGATATCCTCGCTCAGCGGCATGTACATCCTGTACTGCTCCTGCGTGAGCGAAAAGCTGGGCAAGAGCTTCAACATTGCCGCCGTGCTCACGGACGGTGATGTGGACGGCCTCCGCGAAGGCAAGAACGCGGTGTTCTATGACCGCGACGGCAACGACTACACCGCCAAGGTAATCGCCATTGTGGACAATCCCATCTCCATCCGCCAGGCTTTCTGGTCTCCGTACAAGAAGGTGGCCCGCATGATCAACGACCGCATCGACAAGAGCGCTGCGGAGAAAAATGAAAAGTCCATGTCCGGCCTCACGGAAATCACCAATACGGCCGCTGAAGGCAAGGAACCGGCTATCGCCACCAATTTTGACATTGCAAAGTTCGCCGGTATTTTTGCCGCCATCGGCATGGCCGTGGGCTTCATCGGCCAGTTCCTGGTAAAACTGGCAGAGGGGATTGCCGCCATCAAGTTCTGGCAACTGCTCCTCATTATTGTGGGCCTGATGCTCCTGATTTCCGGCCCGGCCATGTTCATCGCCTGGCGTAAAATCCGCAAGCGTGACCTGGGTCCGGTGCTCAATGCCAATGGCTGGGCCATCAACGCCGCCGCGCTGGTCCGTGCCAAGTTTGGCAGGACGCTCACTTCGCTGGCCAAATTCCCCAAGCTCACGGCCGTGGATGCGGTTGCCCGCAGAAAGGCGAATGTCCGTAAGTTCTGGGCCTGGTTCTGCGTTCTGGTGGTCGTGGCTTGCGTAGCACTGTGGCTGTGCAACGTGCTGGCGCCCATCGGCATCAAGAGCCCGCTCTTCTAATGGATACGCCGTTTCCATACGCCCAATACGTAACCGGCAAGCATTTCATTGGCCGGAAAGCGGACGTGACTCTCCTGGGAAACCTGCTTTCCCAGGGGGAGCACGTCGCGCTCTATGAGCCGCCCAAGTCCGGAAAAACCTCGCTCATCCAGCAGACGCTATATACCATGCGGCTGGGCGGAAAGGCGTTCACGGTGGGGCAGTTTTCGGCGTTGAATATCCGTACACCGGAAGAGTTCCTGCTCCGCCTGGGCGCCACGGTGCTCAAGATGATTGCCTTCACCACGGAGGAAATCAGGACGATGGTCCAGCGTTACCTGGGCAATACCCACTTTGTCTTTGACCCGGTGGCTTTCTCGGCGCACAACCAAATCCTGTCCCTGAACTGGGAGATGGATGCGGACGATGTGATGGCCCTGCTGCGCCTGCCGTTCCGCGTGGCGGCGGACAAGGGAGACCGCATGATCCTGATTATAGACGAGTTCCAGTGCCTGGGCTTGCTGGAGGACCCGGATGTCATTCTGCGTCCGCTGGATGCCGTCTTGCGGGAAGAACAGGCCCGCAGGCTCTTCAGCTTCGTGTTCTGCGGATCGGCCATGAACGCCATGAAGGCCCTTTTCGAAGGAAGCCGCCTGTTCAGCAGGGTGGTGGAACGCGTGCGCCTGTCCCCTATAGCCGAACACGAGATTGTGGACCATGTGCAGCGTGGTTTCCTCTCCAGCGGCAAAGTAATCAACCAGGACCTCATTGTGGGGGCGTGCCGCCTTTTCAAAGGCCATGTATGGTACATCAACCAGTTCGCCTCCATCTGCGACTCCATGAGCCGCGGCTACATCATGGAACCGGTGCTGGTGGATGCCCTGAACTGCCTCCTCTCCATCTACGAACCGCAGTTCGTGAGTACCGTCAGCGGTCTTACAACGCACCAAATCAGTTTGTTGCGGGCCACCATCGAGGGAAGCATCCGCTTTAGTTCTGCCGATATCATCCGCAAGTACGGGCTCAACTCGTCGGCCAACGTGAAACGCGTGAAGGACGCGCTCATGAAGAAGGAAGTGCTGTGCTTCGACGAGTACGATGTACCCTCCTTCGAAGACCCGATCTTCGAGTACTGGGTGAAGAAGTATTATTTTGAACTCCCTGCGTAAAAGGACATTGACGATGAAAAAACACATTGTAGTATTGACAGGGGCCGGCGTGTCGGCCGAGAGCGGCTTTGCCACCTTCCGGGATACGGGCGGCCTGTGGGAGCAGTATAACGTAAACGACGTGGCTTCCATCGAAGGCTGGTACCGCAACCGGAAACTGGTGCTGGACTTCTACAACCAGCGCCGGGCACAGCTAAAGGACGCCAAGCCCAATGCGGCCCACCTGGCTATTGCGGAGCTGGAGAAGCAGTACAAGGTGTCGGTGATTACCCAGAACGTGGACAACCTGCACGAGCGGGCCGGTTCCTCCTACGTGCTGCACCTGCACGGGGAACTCACAAAGATGCGTCCGGAAAACGGCATCTATGACCGTACGGCTTCCGAGGCGGAGGTGGTGGATGTGGGGTACAACGCCGTCCATCTGGGCGATTTGGCCCCGAACGGCAGCCAGCTGCGTCCCCACATCGTCTTCTTCGGCGAGGCCGTGCCCAATATTGAAAAAGCCATCAATCTGGTGGAAAGTGCCGATATCCTGCTCATCGTGGGGTCCTCCCTGCAGGTATATCCGGCGGCCGGGCTATACCGCTATGCCCCCAATGAATGTCCCATTTATGTGATAGACCCCAAACCGGTGCCGCTCGCGGACCCACGGGTCACGTTCATCCAGGATGTGGCCACCAAGGGCATGGAAACTTTCATTAAAAAAGTCTCGGAGTAGTTTCCGGGACTTTTCCGGGAAGGGATGAAATGCCAGGAGAAATTATTATCTTTGTAGGCTATGAGCGAATACATTGTGTCGGCCCGGAAATACCGGCCGGATTCTTTCGAAAGCCTGATTGGCCAGGATACCATTGCCAGAACGCTGTCCAACTCCATCCGGAGGGGGCAGCTGGCCCATGCCTACCTCTTCTGCGGCCCGCGCGGCGTGGGCAAAACCACCACGGCGCGCATTTTCGCCAAAATGATCAACTGTTCCAATCCGGGACCGGAAATGCAGCCCTGCGGGGAATGCGAGTCCTGCGTATCGTTCCAGGAAGGCCGCTCCTACTGCATCCATGAGCTGGATGCCGCCTCCAACAACTCCGTGGAGGACATCAAAACCCTCATGGAGCAGGTGCAGGTGCCGCCGCAGGTGGGCAAGTACAGCGTATATATTATAGACGAGGTGCACATGCTGTCCCAGGCGGCGTTCAACGCCTTCCTCAAAACCCTGGAGGAACCGCCGGCACATGCCATTTTCATCCTGGCCACCACGGAGAAGCACAAGATTCTCCCCACCATCCTGAGCCGCTGCCAAACCTATGACTTCAACCGGATTAGCATTCCGGACATGGTACGCAACCTGCGCGGCATCGCAGAAAAGGAAGGGGTGAGCATTGACGACGAATCCCTGCACGTAATAGCTTCCAAGGCCGATGGTGCCATGCGCGACGCCCTCACCATCTTTGACCAGACGGTGGCCTTCTGCGGCACCGAGGTGAAATACGAGGACGTCATCCGCAACCTGAACGTCCTGGACTACGAATACAGTTTCAAGCTGGTGGATGCCTTCCTCTCCGGAGACTACGCCACCGCTTTTCTGGTGCTGGACCAAATTCTGGCCAAGGGATTCAACGCCCTGCACTTCGTGGGCTCGCTCTCCAGCCACCTCCGCAACCTGGTAGTGGCCAAGACGGGCGGTCTGGAACCGCTGCTGGAACTGCCGGAGTCGCTCAAGAAACGCTACGCAGAGCAGGCCGGGCGCTGTTCACACCAGTTCCTGTACGATGCCCTGGGCATCACCACCTCCTGCGAGAGCGGCTACAAGGCCGCGGTGAACCCGCGTCTGCACATTGAGTTCGCGCTCATGCGGCTGAGCTATCTGGTGGCAAAGCCTGCTGCGCAGGGGATTTCTCC
The DNA here is from genome assembly GCA_002371115.1 of Bacteroidales bacterium UBA3764. Classification (GTDB taxonomy): domain Bacteria; phylum Bacteroidota; class Bacteroidia; order Bacteroidales; family UBA932; genus Cryptobacteroides. The sequence continues at coordinate 25,897 of DFFY01000098.1, read as the reverse complement.
GCTCCCTTCGGTCGGTCGAAATGACAACGGCGCTTCGGTCGGTCGAAATGACAAGGCTGTCATTTCGAGCGCAGCCGAGAAATCTCCTGCCACATCGGCACCGGCTGCCGCCACGACGCGCAGGCGTGCCAAGACCGGCTCGGCTTTATCTATGAGCGCTCTCCTGGAGGAAAAGAAAGAGGAGGAAAAACCCGTAGAGACAAGCCCCCAGGAGATGACGCTTCCTGCCGACGAAACCGTCCGCCTGCAGTGGAAAGAACTGGCCAAGCAATATGAAAACCGCCCCCGTCTGGCCAGCATGCTGGCGAGCGGCACCATCGACGTACGGGAAGAAAACGGGACCAAAGTCATTGATTTCCTGGTGCTCAACGAGGCCCAGAAGCAATGGGTGGAGGAAAAACTCCTGCGGGATCTGGAGAACCGGATCCGCGAGCTCCTCGTCTGCCCCAAGGTAAACATCCTGGTGTCGGTGACACCTGTGGACGAGTCAACGGAGAAAGTGCCATACATGCCGGAGGAAAAAGCCAAGGACCTGATGGAGAAGAACCCGGACGTCCGCGCCTTCGTGGCCGATATGGGGCTCGATACAAAATAGCACAATTGCCCGTTATTGCGGCATAAGTCCCTCCCCCGAGGGGAGGGGTTTCGGGAGGGGGTAACGTGACATTTTATTATTTCATGAAATGAAATTACGCGCAGAAAAACTTGTCAAGAAATACGGCGTCCGTACGGTGGTGAAGGGCGTTTCCATGGAAGTGCAGCAAGGAGAGATTGTGGGCTTCCTGGGCCCCAACGGCGCCGGTAAAACCACCAGCTTCTACATGATTACCGGGCAGGTGAAGCCCAATGGCGGCCGTATTTTCCTGGACGACGACGAAGGCAACACGGTGGAAATCACGGACCTCCCCATGTACAAACGGGCCCAGAAAGGCCTGGGATACCTGCCGCAGGAAGCCTCCGTATTCCGTAAAATGTCCGTGGAGGACAACATCCTCTCCGTCATGGAAATGTCCAAGAGCACGGAAAACATGACCAAGGCGGAGCGTCTGGCCCGCATGGAACAGCTTATAGACGAATTCAACCTGTCCAAAGTGCGCAAGTCACTGGGCATCCAGCTCTCCGGCGGTGAGCGCCGCCGCTGCGA
>DFFY01000098.1:0-24618 GCA_002371115.1 Bacteroidales bacterium UBA3764 | reverse complement strand
CCGTGGAAGACATCCAGTACATCATTGCCAAGCTCAAATACCGCAACATCGGCGTTATTATCACGGACCACAACGTGGGTGAAACGCTGGCCATCACAGACCGCGCCTACCTGCTTTATGAGGGTGTCATCCTGCAGGCCGGCACCCCGGAAGAACTGGCGGCGGACGAGGACGTGCGCACCAAATACCTTGGCTCCGGATTCGTGCTCAAACGCTCCAAATCCGTGGAGCGCGCCCGCCGGGAAGTGGAGCACGAGCACCACGTTTAAGTTTGGCACGGCACTTGCATTAAGCTAAACCGGTTAATAGTTGGTTTAGTTAATAAGTAAAAGAAAAAGAGGCCTGACTCAAAGTGAGTTGGTCTCTTTTCTATAAGATCTTGAGCGCAATGTGCGCACAGGCCTCCGCATCCGCTAATGCGTGATGGTGATTTGTCAAATCGTAGCCACACGCAGCCGCCACTGTCTGGAGTTGGTGATTCGGCAACCTATAACCGAAAAGTTGGCGGGATGCAGCCAGCGTATCGTAGAACTCGTAATCCGGATAGTCCATCTGGTAGACACGGAACACCTCTTTCAGGCATCCTTCGTCGAAGGGGCTGTTGTGGGCCACAAGCGGTAATCCTTCAATCTTAGGAGCAATTTTCTCCCAGACAAACGGGAAAACTGGCGCATCCTCAGTGTCCTCCTCCGATAGACCGTGGACCTTCTGGCAAAACCACTGATAGTATTCCGGCTCCGGATGAATCAGGCTATAGAATGAATCCACGATTTGGCCGTCACGCACGATTACCACACCCACACTGCACACACTACAACGCTGCTCGTTGGCTGTTTCGAAATCTATGGCTGCGAAGTCTCTCATAATCCGTAATTCGTCGCCATGTTCCTAACATCTTCAATTACTTCCTCGCGGAAATCAGCGGGAGAAAGGACAGTGACACTTGGGAATATTATGGTTTCCCAACACTGCCAGACTCTGGCGTTTTGATTCAGTATTTTTGTGGCCACAACCAAACCATAACAGCAATGGCAAAAGTATTCAAAGTTACCCCCAAACGTATCAAGAGGTCAAATGGCCTCGTGCTGACTCCGGACATGTCCGTGATCGTTACAACCCAGCAGCACATGACTTCTCCTTTCACCAATGGAGCTAAAGAACTGAAAGAAGTCTATATGCGAATCTACGGCTTCGACTACCAGAAGGCCTGTTGCCAGCAGGGGGACTTCACTTTCGAGGTCCTCGGTTAAAGCGAAGGGTTGGCCACTGGTCAACCCTTTCCTTTATAGTATTCAAGGCACTCTTTCAAAGATGTTAATGCCTGTTGTCGATAGGAGATGCAGGCATTATTGATGAGGAGGCTGCAAAAAAGGAGGCATTGAGAGTAGCTCGTCTAAAAATACCTGAAGTTGAAATCCCCGAAAAGGGATAAATTTGTATGATTCATAACTCGCTTAATCTATGGTAATTCCATTCAAAGGGCATTCAATCTTTGCTTTCTCCGATACCCACGGAATGTATCGGCGGCTTGCCATACCAGCCGAGGCTGACATCCTCATCTGCGCCGGTGACGCTTGCGAAGGTTTTAATCCGGCTGACTTGCAGGACTTCTTCTCCTGGTACACATCCATTCCCGCTAAGCTCCGGATCTTCGTCCCCGGCAACCACGACCGCATCTTCAACCAGGAGCCAATTCGGGCGCGAAATCTTATTCCTAAAGGAGTCGTTTATTTGGAAAATGAAGGTTTTGATTTTGATGGTATCAAGTTCTACAGTGTCCCGGCAAGGCCTTATCTGAAGAAACCGGTCACCATTCCTGTTGATGTTGACTTCCTCATAACCCACGGCCCGGCCTATTCCTACCTGGACCGGGACCTGGGCTGCAAGAATCTCTTCCTATCCGTTGTTGCCAGCGCACGCCCGAAGTACCACATCTTCGGCCACGTTCATGAGGAAGGCCTACAAAGAAAGGCGATGCTTGGTGGCACCACCTTTCTCAATGTGTCTTATTTTGAGGAACTCAGAAGGAATCTGGAACAATAGCCCCGTTCAAAGATATGGACAACCCTTTGTTTTGACCAGCGACACTTTGAAGAATCTCCTTAACAATCCCTTCTTGGAAGGCATACCCAGGGAAAACATCAGGATCTGGCACAAACTTGATGTAAGTGCCATTGTCCTCTGTCGTTTTCTCTATCCCTTTCTCGAGAAGATTTCCCTTGGAATACTTCGCCCAGGAACATTCCCCGTCACGATAAGATGCCACATAGAAGTCGATGGAGAGCGCGTTGGTCACTTTGACGGGAGGGATGGTGACATCCTTCGGATTGGCACCCATGCCAACTGATATGCCGCTTGTGGCCCAAACGACGTTCTCCAAGGGAATCCCCCTTCCATAGTCACGGACTGCGGCACAGTCCTCCTTCACCTCGGCAGACAGGCCCCTGCAGCAACCCATTTGGAACTCATCCACAGCCAGGGCAAGGACGCCGTCCAACATGGCGTAGATGCCGTCATTCGGGTCGGAGCCATCGCCCAGCCGGCTGAGGTACATCTTCACCCGCCTTTGGATATGTTCGTTCCATTCAAGCGTCTTGACGCTATTGTCATCAAATTGTTCTTTGGCGGGTTTATGATTCTATTCCATAGGTTCAATTGTTTACGATTACAATTTTTTCTGCCAAAGCTTGGCAACAGTTTAGCGTTGTTGTATATGTTGTATATAATGACTATATTTGTGGATAAAATAAGACAAAACCGTGATACTATGATAGATTTTGCAAATAAAAATACACAAATACTAGATGAATGGAAGTCTGCTTCGAATACGAACGGCGATGATAAGAATACTGCTTTTGTTTATGACGGTCTGTTATTTAGAGGCAACATCTATTACGAGGATGATATATGGAAGAGAAGGTCTGCAAACGAAAACGAGTTGTGGAACAATTGTTTCCCAAGAATCATGCTGATTACTAAAGAGTATAATGATCGGAATGAAGATAACGATTATGTTGATTTAAGATGGGAAACATTAAGGAGGAATTACACTGGAGAAGATCATGTTAGAACATCTCAACTTACGTTTCATAAGAACATGATGTTTCATGTCTTTGGGCTTGGACATTACAAAGACGGTCATTGTCCTTTATGGAATGATTTATATTATGATGAGAGTAGAAACTATTATGAAAGTTGTCCGTTAGTTCGCATCAATGTAAAAAAACAGGCAGGAGGAGGAAGTGTATCCGATTCTACCATAAGAGAATATATAAGTAGGTATAGCTCGCTATTAAAACAGCAAATATCACTCTTCGACGCTGACATTATTGTATGCTACGGTCGCGTTATCTTTGACTATGTAATCAAGGAATTCTTCCCAGATATAGAAAAATCAAATACAGATCCTTGGGTGTACTATTCAGAAGAAAAGCAAAAAGTAATTATCAATTCCTACCATCCATCAGTCCGTTGTCAAACTATTTCTGATGAACAATTCTATACTCGCCCCATCAATGAATTTGAACAAATGATGCATTCACACAATGATTTCGAAGCAAAGTACCTTGCTCATAAGCGTTAAATAGTAATTTGAATTATCTGATACGGAACTCTTCGTGAATAATCTTACTCAGGGATGCCAAAGGTTGGAAGTTGCCACTCTTTGGCATTCTTTCATAATATCTTCGCGGCATGAAACAGAACGCAGAAGAGCCCGACTATCGTTTGATGAACGAGGTCCAGCTCAACTATGAACTCATCAAGCTCGAGAAGAAGATTCTCGACACTACCGGAGATCCCATCGATTACAAGCACTATAGCCCGTTCCTGGACTGGTGCCGTGACGAGGCGAAGGTCAATGCAGTCGAGAAACTAATACGGGTTCGCTGTAACATACTGAATCTTCTCTTCGGCATCCACTGTACGTCAACCGAGGTGGCCAGACTGGAGAAAATCAACGGCATGCTGCTGGAGATGACCAACCGGACCTATCACCGCACTGCCGACATGATGCGGGCGCTGATGGTGATGAAGAAGGACGATATGGGGAACACGTGAAATGGGAGGGGCCGGAACGGAGCAGCGCAAAAAACGCTGCAATATTATTCTCTTTACTCACAACAATTCACTTATATCATTCGCAATCATCTTCGAGAAGATTCTTGCACCCTCACTGTTCAAATGCATCGGTTCCGGACCGCGACGCTTGCCCCGATACTTTTTCGGGTGCTTTTTGCAGCGCCATTTGCGCTGGTAGGCATTCCTCTTGAGCTTTGCCTTAAACTGTCGCTCAAGTTTCTTGATCTTCTTCTGAGCTTCGCGTTTGTAGCGGAGCCGGAGTTCTTCCACTGCTTCGAGGCGCCGCGTTTGATGATATGGAAGCAGTCCAGCGTAATGAGGGCGTTCGGAAAGACCTGTTCGACGATGGAACGCATGCTTTCCGACATGTCCAGCGTCACCTCCTTGACCTTCAACCGGTCTTCCGTCGGTATCTGCATGAGGACTTTGATAACTTCGCAGGCCTTTGTACCACGCACCATGGGAATGATTGTGCCTTGCCGTCCGTGACCGGCCTTGTTGGACAGGATGGTGAACAAGTCATCCTGAAGCGAGGTCTCGTCAATGCACAGATGCTCTCCGATGTTGTCGGGCACCAGGACCCCATCTCCGGCGTGGTCTTTCTGGACCCACGTGCTGTAATCGCTGAGATGGTACTTGTAGGAGCGCTCAAGGTTGTCGCCGTCTACGTGGTAGGTGTTACCCAAGGAACGTGTAGTTACTGGCGTCGTATCCAATTTTTTTCAAGAACCCGGCGAACTCCTCCGAGAACCGCGTCCCTTTTGCTACCAGACGGGGATATACATCCAGCACACAACTGCTGCCATCCAGACGGAGACAGCGCCTGCGACGGATGTGCAGGATCAACTTCTTATCGCGTACAGGGAAGTCATTCAGGACTGTTTCCTCGGTGAACCCCTTCGGCGAGTAGTCCTGCGTCTCTTCAGTGCGGTTGTCTCGCTCGTCAAAGTACAGATGAAGCGCCGGGACTTGGGCTTTGGTCGTAGGGTTTATGTGTGTCTTCTGCTCTGCCATGACGGGCTTGAAGAAGTCAAGCAGCCCGTTGGGAAGAAAGTAGTGAAGGAAATCTTCGTAGATCTTGAACTGTAAATCGCTGGACATATGCATAGGGGTTACATCTATGCAAAGACACCCCACTTACCCAGTTTCTACAAATATTTATACCCGGAGATTTGCAGGTGTCCCGGTTATAGAGCATAAAAATCTTCTTTACCTAATCGCAAATAAAAAACGACATGCTTTCCATCTGCGCATAAAGAAATGAATTGCTATCGGGAAAAGTATTCCTGCCAAAATCGAAAAAGAAGCTCCGATAATGAATGGGCTATTGGGGGGGATGACTTTTACAATTATTGCCTTGGCAAATCCCATAAATGTCGTATGGAAGAGGTATATTGTGAATGAAACGCTGGCAGCAACACTAAGGATCAATTTACCTGTTTTCCGCAAACAATGCTCACATGTTTTGCACAACGAAAGGATTCCAAAGATTCCAAGTACAGCATAGATTATTATACCAACATCGTTATGCGAGAATCTTTCAGAAATAACAACGAATCCGAGCCAAAGCAAAAGAGGCAGTATTGATAATTTCTCCAGTAAAGAATCCCAGCTTTTGACATCACCTAAAAAGACTCCAAGGGCAAAATATATCATATGCCTCTGCGTCTGATAGAAGCAGAATGCTTCAGGTGCCTTCCATGGGAGGAAAAACAAGCATACCGAAATCATGAGGAAAAACCATTTCCCATATGGCATCCGGAATAGACCTACCAACACAAACATCCACCACAATGCCCATAAAAACCATAAGAAATATCCAGCCTCCGGAAGGTATAGTATTCGGATGAACGAGTAAACAGTAACCGGATTCTCAACAAACAACAACGACTGGGACAACAACTTTATGCAGATAATCAAAACCGATGTCGAGAGATATGGGACGAGCAAACTCTTGATTTTTTTGGTTAGCATTGTCTTATACGGCTGATTTCCTGCTCCGGTCCGAGCATAAAGGAACCCGCTCAGAAACAGAAACAGCGGCATATGGAAGGAGTAAATGACATTATGTAATATACGCCACCACTCGGGACAGGTTTCCGGACAATAATGACCAATAACCACGAGTGTGATTGCTAATACCCTTGCCAAATCAAGATAATACCACCTTTCTTTGCCCATGATCCCAACTTGACTTTTTGGTCTCAAATTTGGTCTACAGTGTTTCCAACGCTTTGTCTACCGTGCTGTCAACCGGAAGGTAATACTTATAGAAAGCATTTTCTCCCAGCCGCGAGTACCGGGCGATGAGCGCCTGTAACTGCGGGACCAGATATGGGGCGCTCTGGTCCCATTCGGCCTCCGTGCAGGTGATGCCGTCCTGGCGTCTGGCATAGGCCGGGAACTCCGCCTTCAGCTTGAGCCCCGCCAGGAAGCGGTCCATGGCCGGATACGTGTCTATCTCCTTGAGCTGCGAAGAATGCCGGTCAAAGACATAACTGGCAAAACGCATCTGGGTGGCTTTCCGGTTGCAGGCCAGGTAGAACGGTGTAGCCCGGGTGGTGTCCACGGGAACAAACACATCCGGCATAATGCCGCCGCCACCATAGACCACACGGCCCCGCCGGGTATGGTGCACGTCGGAAGTATCCAGTTTTACGCTGTCGGCGCTGAACACTTCCCCGTCGGCATAGCGGTTATAAATGTCGTAGGCATAGTCTTTTTCACTGGTATAGGGCTTTTGGATGCAACGGCCGCTGGGCGTGTAATACCGCGCCACCGTAAGGCGTATGCCGGAATTGTCGTTGAAGAAGAACGGCTCCTGCACCAGTCCCTTGCCAAAGGAGCGTCGGCCGATGACGGTACCGCGGTCGTTGTCCTGAATGGCCCCGGCAAAGATTTCGCTGGCCGATGCCGAATTCTCGCTGATGAGGACCGTCAGTCCCATGCTTTGGAACATGCCCCTTCCGTCGGCCTTATATACTTCGCGCGCGCGATGCAGACCCTCGATATAGACAATGGTGTCTCCGGGCGAGAGGAAGTCGTTGGAAAGCAGGAGCGCCTGATCCATATAGCCGCCGGAATTGTCCCGGACATCGAAGATGAGGTGCGTCATCCCCTGCTCCATGAGCTTGAGCGTTGCCTCGTGACACTCCTTGAACGTTGTGCGGGAGAATTTACCCAGACGCAGGTAGCCCACCGAATCCCGGATCATGAAGGCGGCATCGACGCTGTGCACAGGAATTTTTCCGCGGGTGATTTCAAAAGGAATCACCTCCGCGCCGCGCTTAACGGTAACCGTCACCTTGGTACCGGAGGGGCCCTTCATCCGCCGGACCATGCTGTCCTGCGGGAACTTGACGCCTGCTATCACTTTGTCGTCCACCTTCAGCAGGCGGTCTCCCATCTGCAGGCCCACCTTCTCCGACGGGCCGCCAGCAATCACTTCCAGGACGATGGCCGTGTCATTGGGCACATTGAACTGAATGCCGATGCCGTCAAAATTCCCGGCCAGCTCTTCTTCCGAGTCACTGAGTTGCTGGGGCGGCAGATACACGGAATGCGGATCCAGCTTGGACAGGGCCGCCACGATGGCGGCATCCGTCATGCCTTCCCGGTTCAACGTATCCACATAGTTTTTCTCCACCATGTCCAGCACCAGGTTGAGCTTGCGCCAATCCACATATTTGGTGCGCAGCAGGTGCTGCGATTCCCGGTACTTGACAATCCACAGCGTAATAAGGGCACCGATGACGATGCCCAAAATTACCTGCACAAGTTGAATGAGGGTCTGTTTTTTCATTGCGCCTGTTCCACTTGAATGCCCGCACGTTTCAGCAGGTCTATTCCGTCCGTGAACCGGTAGGCGTCCCGGTAAACAACCCGGCTGATACCGGCCTGGATGATGAGTTTGGCACACTCCGCACAGGGCGAAGCCGTGACATACAAAGTAGCGCCTTCGCTGCTGTTTCCGCTCTTGGCCACCTTGGTGATGGCATTGGCTTCTGCGTGGAGCACATACGGTTTGGTGACGCCGTTCTCATCCTCGCAGATGTTCTCAAAGCCCGAAGGCGTGCCGTTGTAGCCGTCCGAGATGATGGTGCGGTCTTTCACCAGCAGGGCGCCCACCTTCCTGCGCTTGCAGTAGGAGTTCTGGGCCCAGATTTCGGCCATGGCCAGATAGGAATGATCGAATTTCATTAGCGCTGATACAAATAGCGTTTGATACTCTTCTTGGGGGTGCGTTCAAAATCCTCGGGCATGAGCTCGATTTTCTTGATTTGCGCATAGCCCGGCAGTTCCTGGTTGATGGCAGGCAGCATGTCCGTGATGCGTTTCTTGAACTCGCTGCGGGTCATGCCGTCCAGCTCTCCCTGATGCCAGTCCGGATAAATGAGGGCCGTGAGACCGCCGTTATCCTCAACCACCAGGGAATCAACCACATAAGCAAAGTTGTTGATGGTAGCTTCCAGTTCCTCCGGGTAGATGTTCTGGCCGGAAGGGCCCAGCACCATGCACTTGGAGCGGCCGCGCAGGAACAGATAACCGTCTGCGTCCAGCACGCCCATGTCTCCGGTACGGAACCAGCCGTCCTCGGTGAACGATTTCTGCGTGGCGTCCGGGTTCTTGTAATAGCCCAAGCATACGTTGGGGCCTTTCACCTGCACTTCGCCGGGAATGTTCTGCGGGTCCGGAGAATCAATCCGGATTTGCATATTGAGCGCGGCGCGGCCGGCGCTTCCCACCTTCACCTTGTCCCAATGGGCATAGCCGATGATGGGGGCGCATTCCGTCATACCATAGCCCACAGTATAATGGAAGCCGATGGAATGCAGGAACTTCTCCACCTCCGGGTTGAAGGCGGCACCGCCCAGGATGACTTCCTCGAACCTGCCGCCGAAGGCATTGGTAAGCTCATTGCAGAACTTTTTCTTGATTTCCGCACCCAGGATGGGAATGCGCCGGTAGTACTTGGTTTTGTCCACCAGCGGTTTGAGCTTGGACTTGTACACCTTCTCTATCACCAGCGGAACGGCGATGATGATATCCGGATGGATTTCACTGAAAGCCTGCATGATAATCTTGGGGCTGGGGACGCGGCTGAGGAAATGCACATGCATGCCGATGGTCATCTCGAAAAGGAACTCGAACATCATGCCGTACATGTGGGCCGTAGGGAGCATGGATACCACGTTCATGCCGGCCTTCAGCATGGGGCAGGCATCTTCCCGGGCGAACTGGATGTTGGAATACAGGGCACGATAAGGAATCATGACGCCCTTGGAGAAGCCCGAGGTGCCGGAGGTATAGTTGATGATGGCCAGTTCCTCTGCGCTGTCCTCGTAATAGTCCAGGTTCTCCGGCTCAAAGTTGTTGGGATAACGATGGCCGAATTCCTCGTTCAGATGCTCACGCACCTGCGCAAGTTCCTCCGAGGCCGCATACAGGAACTTGAAGGTGTTGATTTGCACCACCACGGCCAAATCCGGCATTTCGTCTATGACCAGGCCTTCCCAGATAACGTCGTCCACAAACAGGACACGGGCCTGCGAATGGTTCACCAGATAGTGGATATTGCCGGGTTTGAATTCGTGCAGGATGGGGACGGCTACGGCGCCGTAGGTAATGGCGGCCAGGAAACTCACGCCCCAGTTGGCCTGGTTCCTGGAACAAATGGCCACCTTGTCCCCTTTCTTAAGACCACACTGCTCAAAGGCAATGTGCAATTTGGCAATGCGACGGGCCACGTCCCGGTATGCCAGGGTCATGCCCTGGTAATTGGTAAGCGCAGGTCTGTCCCAGTTGCGAACAAAACTGTCTTGAAGAAGTTTGTTTACGGATTTGAATGCCATATAGGTAGGTTTTAGTTCAGCTTAAAGTCCCGGACACGGCCGTCATAGCATTCCGCAGACACGCCCTTGGAGGTGGGCGTGAGCACGGCGTCCGGTTTTATCATCTTGCCACCTTCATCCTTGGTGAGGGTTTCTCCGCCCCCGAAAGGATAGATAAGCGTCCGGACCGACGTGCGGACCGCCCAGTAGCGTTTGTCCTTGACTTCCAGCAATTCCGGCAGATTCTTGACGGTTTCCGGCGCCCGGATGCCTTGCCAGCCCTCCGGCTTTTGGCCATGCAGGTTGTAGCGTTCCAGGGTATTGTCCGTATGCAGCACCATAATGGTGTAGCCCCCGGCCCCCGTGAAATCATAGGCGTCCGGTCCCAGCAGCACCGGCTTGGGCAGGTTCACGGGGAATCCGTTCACCCAATGCCCCAGACGGTCCAGCAGGAACAGCTTGGAACCGCCGCAGAACAGGAATTGTATCTTTTTATTGTTGTAATAGTCCACACATTCCACACGCCCGCACAGGCTTTCCTTGAACGGGATGCCCCATACGCCCTTGCCGTTTTCGTCGTTCAGGCAAATGGAGCCGTGCGCATTCTGGTACAGGTAATTGGTTTTTCCGGTGGTGTAATTGACCACGGGGAACAATCCGGTAGGAACCACCACGGTGGTGTCACGCTCCAGCACCTGTACCTTGGTGCCTTTGAGCGCCCGGGTATCCACCCGCAGGCGGAAAGCGGGACGTTCCCCGGACAAGTCCAGCGAAGCCGTTGCGGGAGCAAAGCCGGCGCCGCGCACGAAGTTTTGCAGCGGAGTGGCCAAATTGGGTGCAAACAGCTGGGTGGCCATCTCCGGCACATCCGAGAAAGAGGTGTAGCACACAAAACCATCCGGCATGTCCACGGAAGCATCGGCCAGACGATTTTTCAGGCTATAGTCCAAAAATCCTTTCTCCGCAAACAGGCGTACGGTGGGCAGGTCCGAATAGACGGTCCAGCGGGAGTTGACAGAGGCGCAGGAGGTGTCCACAACGGAAAAGCACTCCCCAAGCAGCAGGGCCAGGCAGCCCCGGTAAGGATTGGAACGCTCGCGGCCCAGTTTCAGGTCTTTTGCCGAATGGACCAGGAGCGCCTCCCGCCGGACCCCGTCCTCCCCCATGAAGGAAGCGCTCACCACTTCCCTGGCCTGCAGGGAATAGAACCACTCCTCCGGAGAAAGCGGACGGCCGTCCTTGGACTTGAGCGCCCTGTTGTATTTGGCCAGGCGGCCGCAACCGTCCTCGAAACTGCGGCGGGCGGCCAGCAAGGCCTGGGCATCCGCAACCGGGACGGACACGGCTGTACAGGTATAGTAAGGAAGCACCTCCGGGAATTCCGGACGGGCCGCAGGCATGCCCTGATAGGACTGAAAAAAACTGGCGGCGGCCTCTCCGGGCAACGCGGCGCCTTTCAGCAGCACATGGTCTTTTTCCGACTCCTGCAGGCTCCAGGCGCTCCAGGAGGTGAGGTCTTTCACAAAAGTGGCATAGGGCCGATAAGCCGTTCCGCCATAGGTCTGTACCAACTTGCTCGCCTGAGCGTGGGAAAGGAAGAGGACCGCCGAACCGGAAACGCCCGGGACCAGGTCCTGCAGATGGCGCACGCCCAGGATGGAAGCGTCGTCATCCATATGACGGACGGCGGCATTGATGAATGTTTCCGAGCGGGAGGCCAGCAGAAAGCCGTCTTTTTCCAAGGTTTTCAGCCCGGCTTTTGCAGCAAGGGCCAGGATGGTGGAATCTGCCGGGACGGCTTCTGCCGCCACGAGCGGAACCAGCGAACCGCTGTTGTGCAGCGACACGGCCACGCGCTTGCGGCCCAGGGCAGACAGGAACGTCATGAACTCCTTGTTGCCGGGTGCCAGGAATCCCTGGACAAAACCCGTGGAGTCCGCCATCAGGCGCGCCGCCTTGGACGAGCCGTCGAAAACGATGACGGCATTGGCATCCGAGGGAATGGCTTTCAGTACAGACCAGCCGGCCGGTGCGGGAGCAGAGGAGGAAGCCTCCCCGGGAGCGGTGCGATACAGGCGCAGCACGGCCAGAACGATACCGGACAGCAGGAGTGCCAAGGCCACAACAGCCACAATAGTAGAACGTTTTCCCATAGTATGCAAAGTTAACTATATTTTTATAATAAAGCAGTATGTTTTTCATAAAATCTCTTTGTACCTTTGCAGTGTTAATTAGTAGAAGAAAAGATGAAGAAAGTATTGACCATTATGTGCGCGGTGCTGGTATGCCTGGGCCTTTCCGCCCAGGGGAAAATAAGCACCCGGAAGTACATCCTGAGTGATTTCACGGACAAGACAACCCAAGTGGTCCTGAGCGGCAATGAGGTCCTGGACAGCGGTCTGCGCCAGGAAATCGTCAATTATTGGACCCTCTCTCCCTATGAGTTCTGTTCCATGGAAGAGTTTCAGCAGCTGAAGGAACAGGACCGTTATTACTTCCTTCTCCCGGCAGAGAGCCGGTTCAAGGGAGAGGAAGACCCGGGCGTGCTGTTCCTCACCCTGATTAAAGGCGGGCCGGCTGCCAGGGAGGGTATCAAAGAAATGTTCGAAATCATTTCCCTTCCCCTGATGGCCGCCCAAGGCGGCACAGGACGCGAACTGGTATTCCTGGGCCCCATTGTCCAGGCCATCCAGGAGTTCACGGCAGATGCCATGCAAAGCGAAAAAACGGCGTACAGCATGGACCTCTGGTTCAACCAGAATTACAGCAAGGAAGGCAAGATGAAGCAAATTTGCCTGGCCAAGGAAGACTTGTCGGAAAAACTGACGGAAAAAGACCGCCAGCGTTACCTGGACGAGGATATTCACCTGGTATCGGACAAAGAAGCCGACGAAATTTTTGCCAAGGGGACCTACCATACCCTGGTAAGCTATACCGTCGCGCCCTTCATGCCCAAGAACGGAGCCTCCTATTGTTACAAAATGCTGTTCGACGCAGAGTCGCACCGCCTGTTCTATATCCACAAGCACAAGATTACAGAAAAAACGGGCGTCGGTTTCATTGCCGATGACCTAAAGCGCATGGCTCGGAAAAGATGAGAAGCGGAACCACGAAAGAAGGGGTGCGCTATGCCGTCCGCCAAAGCGGAAGAGCGGTAGCGTACTGCGCCCTCACCATCGGCAGCGGGACCCGGGACGAGGGAAAATACCCTGCCGGAATCGCCCACTTTGTGGAACATACCCTGTTCCGCGGCACCCGGCGCAAAAGCGCGGCCGTCATCAGCAGTTACCTGGACCGGCTGGGCGGCGAACTCAACGCCTACACCACCAAGGAGGAGATTGTCCTGCATGCCACCGTGCTCAAGGAAGACCTGGGCAAGGCGGCGCGCCTGCTGTTTGAACTGGCCACCGAGGCAACCTTCCCGGACAAGGAGATAGAGACGGAACGCGGTGTGGTGCTGGACGAGATTATCTCGTACAAGGACAACCCCGCGGAAGATGTCTATGACCGCTTCGAGGGCATGCTCTTCGCCGGGCATCCCCTGGAAACGCCCATTCTGGGCACGCAGGCATCGGTCCGGAAAATTACGCCGGAAATGCTGCGCAGCTTTGTCCGCGAGCATTTTGTCCCGGAAAAGATGGTCTTTACGGTGGTGGCCGACATGGACGAAACCAAACTGGAGAAACAGGTCCTGAAACTGATTGCCTCCGCAGGAATGCCTCTCCGCGAGCCTGTACGGGGAAATGCTCCCCAAAATGGCATTCCCGCCACGCCCTTCCGCAAGGTAGTGGACAAGCGGCACCATGAGGTGAATGCGGTGATTGGCTGCCAGGCGCCGTCGCTGTACCAGACGCCGGACCGGCTGGTGTGCGCCATGCTGTCCGGCATCCTGGGAGGACCGGCTTCCAACTCGTTGCTTAACAAGGAATTACGGGAAAAACGGGGCTGGGTCTATGGCATCGAGTGTTCCTATACGCAGTATGCCGATTCCGGGATTCTGGCCATTGCCTTCGGCTGCGACAAGCCCAACCTGGACGCCTGCCTGGAGGCCATCGGAAAAATCCTGGCACGGCTCCGCGAGGTTCCCCTGACGCAGACGCAGCTGAAGGCCTATCGGAAACAATTGATGGGGCAACTGGCCATCAGCTCCGAATCCGGGGAGGCCCAGTGCCTTTCCATGGGGAAAAGCATGCTTGCCTGGGGGCAGGTGCTCTCGTCGGAAGAGACCCGTAAACTGCTGGAAGCCATCACCCCGGAACAGATTCAAGCCATGGCCCGCCGGCTCTTCGCCCCGGACCACCTCTCTTCCCTTATTTATCTGTAGGAGATACACTCGGCCTCCGGCCTCGGTATGACAGACTCGGAGCGTAGCGACAAAGCCCCTTCCCCGAGGGAAGGGGTTGGGGATGGGGTAACGTGATGCAACAAGTCGCAAACCTAGTTTGCGACTTCACAGAGGAATTTAATGCGGACCAAGCGGATTTCTTCATCGGAATAGTCGCTCCCCAGAGCCTTGAGGGCATCGGCGAGGGAATCCGACTCCGCCTCCTCCCTGAACCAGTCGTAAATCTCGTCCACCACGTCCGGATCCAGTTCGTCCTCAATATAATAATTGATGTTCACCTTGGTGCCCGCGGCGACGATGGCCTCAATTTCCGAGAGTAAATCGTCCATTTCCAGGCTCTTGGAAGACGCGATGTCCTTCAGGTCCAGCTTACGGTCGATGGACTGGATGATAAACACCTTGTTGCCGGATTTGGCCGACACGGACTTCACCACAAAGTCGTCCGGACGCTCTATCTCGTTCTCTTCCACATACTTGGCGATGAGCTCCACGAAAGGCTTGCCAAACTTCTGGGCCTTGCCTTCCCCTACGCCCTGGCACTTTTCCGAGAGTTCCTTCACGGTAAGCGGATACACGATGGTCATGTCCTCGAGGGACGGGTCCGAGAAGATAATCCAGGGCTGCAGCCCCAGTTTGCGGGCCAGCTCCTTGCGCAGGTCCTTGAGCATGGACAGCAGAACCGGGTCTCCCCCGCCGCCGCCATGGGCTCCGCCGGAGAGGTCCTCTTCCTCGTCGTCCACGCCTTCCGAGAAAGTGCGGTCCTCCACCAACAGGACCTCCTGCGGGTGTGCGTAGAACCGGCGGCCTTCCTCCGTGACGGAGATAAGTCCATAATTCTCAATGTCCTTGTCCAGGAAATGGAGCATGAGCCCCTGGTGGATGACGGCCGCCCAAAAACGGATGTCGTGCTCCTTCCCGGCGCCATACAACGCCAGTTTGTCGTGATGATAAGACTTGATCATGGCGTTGGGGACGCCCGCCAGGATGCCCGCCAGATGCTCCAGTTTGAAGTGCTCCGGCAAGGTTTGGATGAGCTCGATGACCAGCGCCATTTCCTCGCGGCCGTCGAAACGGGCCTTGGGATGCAGGCAGTTGTCACAGGCGCAGCAGTTATCGACAGAATAATCTTCTCCGAAATAATTGAGCAGCAGCTTGCGGCGGCACTGGCTGGACTCCGCATAGGCCACCGTTTCCTTCAGGAGCTGCTTGCCAATCTCCTGTTCCGCCACGGGTTTGCCCTGCATGAACTTTTCCAGTTTCTGGATGTCCTTGTAACTATAATAGGTAATGCACAGGCCTTCCTGCCCGTCCCGGCCGGCCCTGCCCGTCTCCTGATAATACCCCTCAATGCTCTTGGGAATGTCATAGTGGATGACAAAACGCACGTCCGGCTTGTCGATTCCCATGCCGAAGGCGATGGTGGCCACAATGACATCGACCTCCTCCATCAGGAACTTGTCCTGGTTCTCCGCCCTGGTTTTGGCGTCCAGCCCGGCGTGATACGGCAGCGCCTTGATGCCGTTGATGGAGAGCATCTGCGCCAGTTCCTCCACCTTTTTGCGGCTGAGGCAATAAATGATGCCCGACTTGCCGGGGTGCTGGCGGATGAAGCGGATGATGTCCTTTTCCGGTTCCACCTTGTCCCGCACCTCATAATAGAGGTTGGGCCGATTGAAGGACGACTTGAACACCTTGGCGTCCGGGATGCGCAGGTTCTTGAGGATGTCGCTCTGTACCTTGGGCGTAGCCGTAGCGGTGAGCGCAATCACCGGCGCCGGCTGGATTTCCTCGATGATGGAACGGATTTTCCGGTATTCCGGACGGAAATCGTGCCCCCATTCGGAAATGCAATGGGCCTCATCCACCGCATAGAATGAGATTTTGATGTCCTTGAGCAAGGCGATGTTCTCTTCCTTGGTGAGCGATTCCGGTGCAACGTACAACAGTTTGGTGCGACCCGCCAGAAGGTCCTGCTGCACCTCCGCAATCTGGTTTTTGCTGAGCGACGAATTCAGGAAATGGGCGATGCCGCCGTCCCCTGCCTCGAACCCGCGGATGACGTCCACCTGGTTTTTCATGAGGGCAATCAGGGGCGATATGACGATGGCGGTTCCTTCCATCACCAGCGCCGGCAGCTGATAGCAAAGCGACTTGCCGCCGCCGGTGGGCATAAGCACGAAAGCATTCCCTCCGTCCACCAGATGCCGGATAATCTGCTCCTGATCTCCTTTGAAAGCATCGTAGCCAAAGAAAGTCTTTAATTTTGCCTGTAATACGGCGGAATCCACTGCCATAGCTGTTAACCGGTTTAGTGTTGCAGGCTCAATTTACGCATTATTTCCGACATGGCCAAAAATTTTTCAAAATTATGTTTTCTTATTTTTTATATGTAAATTTGCAGGATTAAGCGTTCAACGCCTGAACTGAACAAACATTAAAAACAAAAGCAATATGAAAATCGCAAAAATTTTTGCTGCCGTTGCTACCGCTTCCGTGCTGGTAATGGCTTGCGACTCCCCCAAGGTGGAGGGTTCCAAAGAAGTGCGTGACCTGCTCCCTACCAAGGGACAGATTGACACCACTTCCTATCTGCTGGGTGTCAACTTCGGTCTGGTCATCACCCAGAACGGCTTCGGCGACCTCAACATGTCCGAAGTGGAAAAGGGTATGAAAGACGCCCTCAACGCCAAGGAAGGCCAGCCCATGGACTCCGTATTCGTAAAGCAGTTCAAGATTAACCCTGCCGACATGAACATGATCATCAACTCCTACCTCCAGAAGCGCACCGCTTACGAAGGCGCCCTGAACAAGGAGAAAGGTGACGCGTTCCGCAAAGACTTCTACGTCAAGAACAGCGCAGACTCCACCGCTTCCGGTATCGTTTACCTCATTGCCGACTCCGGCAGCGATGTACGTGCCACCAGTGACCGCGACACCGTGAAGGTGAACTACCGCGGCACCCTCATTGACGGTAAGGAATTCGACAAGAACGAAGGCATCACCTTCCCGCTCAACCGCGTTATCAAAGGTTGGACCGAAGGCATGAAGCTCGTGGGCGAAGGCGGCAAGATCACCCTCGTAATTCCCGCCAACCTGGCCTACGGCGAGCGTGGTCCCCGTGAGATTGGCGCCAACTCCACCCTGATCTTCGACGTTGACCTCCTGGAGGTTCATCCGTACGTGGAGAAGCCCGCTGAAACAACCACCAAGCACAAGAAGTAAGTCATGGCTCTGGAACTGGAAGGAACGCTTCGTCAGAAGCTGGGCGTACAGTCCGGCACAAGCGCCCGCGGCCCTTGGGCCAAACAGGAATTCATCCTGGAATTCCCGGACGGCAATTTCACCGCCCAAGCCTGCTTCACCGCATGGGGACAGGACAAAGTGACGGAACTGGACAAGTACCAGGTTGGAGACAAAATCAAGGTTTCGTTCAACCTGAAGGCCCGCGAATACAACGGCCGCTGGTACAATGACCTGCAAATCTGGCGCCTGGCCCCGGCCGGAGCAGCCGCTCCCGCCCCGGCATCCCCGTCATTCCCGGCTGCAAACGGGAATTCCGCCCCGGCCTACGAAGCCCCGGCCCCTACCCTGGACGACATGCCCGGTGATGAAGCAGAGGACCTTCCTTTCTAAAATTTGACCACTTGCATGCAAAACCTTCGGTGAAAGCCGGAGGTTTTTTGTATATTTGTAGGCTATGATGAATTTAGGATATAACAACCGCTGGGTCCGGCTCGTCAAAGACGTTCTCTTTGTGGCGCTCTGCGCCTGGATTCTGACCCGCAAAAGCGTACTCGCCGTAATTGTGGGTGCCATGGGCCTGGTATGGTATGGGCGCGATGCCTGGTACCAGGCCAAAGCCCTGTGGCAGGAAAAGACCTACAAGGAGCCGTCCCGCACGCAGCAGGACAGTCCCATTACCCAGGCCCCTGCAGACGACAAAATTACCGTCACCGACCTCACGGATGCCAAAGAGGTGGAATATAGGAAAGAGGATTGATATAGCACCTTTCAAGTCCCTCCCCCGAGGGGAGGGGTTTCGGGAGGGGGTAACGTAAACATAAAATAATCATAAATTCATTTTATGATTCCTAAGGAGACCGTTGACTTAATTCTGGACACCGCCCGCGTAGAAGAGGTGGTGGGAGACTTCGTGACGCTCAAGCGCCGCGGCGCCAGCTATGTGGCCTGCTGTCCCTTCCACAACGAGAAAACCCCTTCCTTCCACGTAACCCCCTCCAAGGGCATCTACAAATGCTTCGGCTGCGGCAAAGCCGGCAGCGCCGTGGGGTTCGTGATGGAATACGAGCACCTCACCTACCCGGAAGCCCTGCGCTATCTGGCCCGCAAATACAATATAGAGGTAAAGGAAGAGGAAGAGAGCGCGGAGCAAATCGCCGCCCGCCAGCGCAGCGAAAGCCTCATGGCCGTGAGCGAGTTCGCCCGAGAGTTCTTCTGCAACCAACTGCAAAGCCCGGAAGGCAAGGCCGTGGGCTACCGCTATTACCGCAACCGCGGCATAGAGGACACCACCATCCGGCAGTGGAGCTTGGGCTGGGCCCCGTCGGGCAAAACCGCCCTGGTGGACGCCGCCCGTGCCGCCGGTTACAAGGACGAATACCTGGTGGCGGCCGGCCTGGCCATCCAGCAGGAGGACGGCGGTCTGGTGGACAAGTTCCGCGAGCGGGTGATGTTCCCCATCCACTCCGTGAGCGGCCGCGTCATCGCCTACAGCGGACGCACCCTCAAGGCGGACAACCCGGCCAAATACGTGAACTCCCCGGAAACGGAAATTTACATCAAGAGCCGCAACCTGCTGGGCATCTACTTTGCCAAGAGCCAGATTGCCAAGGCGGACCGCTGCATCCTGGTGGAAGGCAACGTGGACGTGGTGATGATGCACCAGATGGGCATCACCAACGTGGTGGCCTCCTGCGGCACCTCGCTCACGGAGGAACAGATCCGGCTGATAGGCAAGTTCACCCAGAACATCACCATCATGTACGACGGTGACAAGGCCGGCCTGCATGCCGCCATCCGCGCCATCAGCCTCATCCTGAGGGAGGGCATGAACCCGCGCGTGGTGTTCCTGCCGGACGGGGACGACCCTGACTCCTTCTCCCGCAAGCATACGCTGGAGGAAATCCAGGCCTTCATTGAAGCGCACGAGCAGGACGGCATTGTGTTCAAGACGAACCTCATGCTGTCGGAAGCCGGCGACGACCCGCTCAAAAAGGCCAACCTGATTAACGAGATTGCCGACACGGTAGCGGAGATTCCGGACGCCATCAAGCGCCAGGTCTATGTGGAAACCGTGGCCCGCCGCTTTGAGATAGAATCGGACATCATCCAGGAGCGCGTGCGCAAAACACGCGAAAAGCAGCGCAAGGAGATGTCCGGTCGAGCCGGGCGGTACGGACAGATGCCCGATCGGGCCGGGCAGGACGGGGCGCAGGCCGGGCAGGGCGACGAAACGTCATTGCCGGCCCAGACCGCCAATCTCTCCCGCCTTGTCCAGAAACGGGAACGTATCCTGGAACCCTCGGAACGGGAACTGCTGCGGTTTATCCTGCAGTACGGACGCACCCCCCTGCAGTTTGCGTCGGACTCGGACTTTTATGACGAGGAAGGCGCCCAGACGGTGGCGGAATTCATAGACGCGGCGCTGGCGGCAGACGACATCCACTTTGCCAATCCCGGCTATGAGGCCACCTATCAGGCCTATTTCCAGTATTATGATCAGGGCTTGGAGCAGGACGCCATTGTCCGCAACCTCCTGAACGGCGAGAACCGGGAGATTGCCACCGTAGCGGCAGACCTGGCCACGGAGAAATACGAGCTCACCGTCCACAACTTCTCCGAGGCCCTCACCACCACGGACTCCTGGCTGGTGAACTATGTGCCCAAGGCCATCCTGGTGTACCACGACAAATGCCTCAGTGCCCGCCAGCAGGATATCAAGCAGGAGCTGAACGCGCCCGGATTATCCCCAGAGGAGATTACGTCCCTGCTGGGCCAGCTGACCAAGCTGAACGAATTCAAGAAAAACATCAATATCAAACTTGGAAGAATAAAGAAATGAGTTACAAAAGAACACTCGTGACCTGTGCGCTTCCGTACGCCAACGGTCCCGTCCATATCGGCCATCTGGCCGGTGCCTATATTCCCGGAGACATCTATGTCCGCTATCTGCGCATGCGTGGGGAGGACGTGGTGTTCATCTGCGGCAGCGACGAGCACGGCGTGCCCATCACCATTAAGGCCCGCAAGCAGGGAGTGACTCCGCAAGATATTGTGGACCAGTACCATAAGGTGATGAAAGACGCCTTCACGGGCCTGGGCATCAACTTCGACATCTATTCCCGCACCACCTCCAAGGTGCATGAGAAAAATGCCTCGGAATTTTTCCGCAAGCTGTATGACGACGACAAGTTCATCACCAAGGAGACGGAGCAGTACTATGATGAGGAAGCCAAGACGTTCCTCGCAGACCGCTACATCACCGGGACCTGCCCCAAGTGCGGCAATCCCCACGCATACGGCGACCAGTGCGAGAAGTGCGGCTCCACGCTGAGCCCGGAGGAGCTGATAGACCCTAAGAGCGCGCTTTCCGGCGCCACGCCCAAGAAGGTGAAGACCAAGCACTGGTACCTGCCGCTGGACAAGTACGAGCCTTGGCTGCGGGAGTGGATTCTGGAGCGGCACAAGGAGTGGAAAACCAACGTCTATGGCCAGTGCAAGAGCTGGCTGGACGGCGGCCTGCAGCCCCGCGCCGTGTCGCGCGACCTGGACTGGGGCGTCCCCGTTCCGGTAGAGGGTGCGGAAGGCAAGGTGCTGTACGTGTGGTTCGACGCCCCTATCGGCTATATTTCCAACACGCAGGAACTGCTGCCCCAGAGCTGGGAGAAGTGGTGGAAGGACCCTGAAACGCGACTGGTGCATTTTATCGGCAAGGACAATATTGTGTTCCACTGCATTGTGTTCCCGTCCATGCTCAAGGCCTATGGGGACTATGTGCTGCCGGACAACGTGCCGTCCAACGAGTTCCTGAACCTGGAGGGCGACAAAATCTCCACTTCCCGTGGCTGGGCGGTGTGGGTGAACGAATACGAGGAGCAGTTCCCCGGACAGGAGGACGTGCTGCGCTATGTGCTTACGGCCAATGCGCCGGAGACCAAGGACAACGACTTCACCTGGAAGGACTTCCAGAGCCGCAACAACAGCGAGCTGGTGGCCATCTTCGGCAACTTCGTGAACCGCGCCGTGGTGCTCACGCACAAGTATTTCGGGGGCGCCGTACCGGCCAATGTAAAGCCGATGCCCATAGACGCAGAGACGCTGGCCAGCGTAAAACCCTGCAAGGAGGCCCTGGAAAAATACGTGGAGACGTTCCACTTCCGCGAGGCGCTCAAGGAGGCCATGAACATTGCCCGTATCGGCAACAAATACATTTCCGACATGGAGCCCTGGAAGGTGGCCAAGGAGGACATGGACCGTACGGCCAGCATCCTGTACACCTGCCTGCAGCTGTGCGCAGACCTGGCCATCGCCTTTGAGCCGTTCACGCCGTTCAGCGCGGAAAAGCTACGCAGCATCCTCCGGGTGGGCATCCAGGCCGGCACGGACCACCGCGCCGGTGAAGGCACCCCTACGGAGAACTTCTACAAGCCCGGGGAGGGCAAGGCCGTGCACACGGTGCCTTCTGCCATACCGAGCGAAGCGAGTGTATCTCTCACCCTGGACTGGTCCATGCTGGGCGCAGCAGAACTCCTGCCCGCCGGCCACCAGCTGGGGCAGGCCGTGCTGCTGTTCCAGAAGATTGAGGACAGCGTAATTGACGCGCAAATCGCCCGCCTGGAGGCTATCAAGGCCGAACGGAAGGCTGCCGAGGCTGCCCGGGCGGCGGAGGAAGCCGCCAAGAAGGTGGAGGCCCAGAAGCCGGAAGTGACCTTTGACCAGTTCGGCGCCATGGACATCCGCACGGCCACCGTGCTGGCGGCGGAACGGGTGCCCAAAACGGACAAGCTCCTGAAACTCACCATCGACACAGGCATTGACCAGCGCACCATCGTTTCCGGTATTGCGGAATACTACAGCCCGGAAGACATGCTGGGCAAACAGATTTGCATCCTCGCGAACCTGGCGCCGCGCGTAATTCGCGGCATCGAGTCCAAGGGCATGATCCTCATGGCCAAACAGGGTGACGGCAAGATGCGTTTCATCACCCCGCAGGAGGCCGTAACCAACGGAGCACAAATCGGTTAACATTATGGATACACAAGAAGGCCACGGTCTCTCCTTCCTGGAGAGCATGAGTCAGGACAAAATCCGGCACGACATGCTGGAGGCCGGTGCGCATGGGGATGCATCCCTGAATGCGCATCTGGACATTGCGCCGGAGGTGGCGGAAGCCCTGGCGACGGGCAAGCCTGTCGTCGCCCTGGAAAGCACCATCATCTCGCACGGAATGCCGTACCCGCAGAACGTGGAGACGGCGCTGCGCGTAGAGGCCGCCATCCGCGGCTGCGGTGCCGTTCCGGCCACCATCGCCATTCTGGGCGGGCGGCTGAAGGCGGGCTTATCGGCCCAGGAAATTGAGCGCCTGGGAGCCATGGGACGGTCGGTCGCCAAGGCTTCCCGCCGGGATTTGGCCCTGCTGGTTGCCCGCAAGGCGGACGGTGCCTGCACGGTAGCCACCACCATGATTATCGCCGCCATGGCCGGCATCAAGGTGTTTGCCACGGGGGGAATCGGCGGCGTGCACCGGGGCGCGTCGGAGACGTTCGACATTTCGGCCGACCTGGAGGAGCTGGCCCGGACGCCGGTCCTGGTTATCTGCGCCGGCCCCAAAGCCATCCTGGATTTGCCGCGCACCCTGGAATACCTTGAGACCAAAGGCGTTCCGGTGATTGGCTATGGTACGTCTGAACTGCCTGCCTTCTATACCCGTACCAGCGGACTGCCCGTAGATTATCGCGTGGATTCGCCGGAGGAACTGGCGGCCGCCTTCCGCACCCAGCAGGAGCTGGGTCTGGGCGGCATGCTGGTGTGCAATCCCATCCCGGAGGCCTATGCCATGGACCCTGCGCGCGTTCAGCGTGTCATTGAGCAGGCCCTGGCGGAATGCGAAGCGCAGGGCATTCACGGCAAGGAGATTACCCCTTTCCTGCTGGCCCGCGTGTGCGAACTCACCGGCGGAGACTCCCTCTCCGCCAACATTGAACTGGTCCTGAACAACGTCCGGCTGGCCGCCCAAACCGCCGCCTGCCTCTAAACCTTTTATTGATATGAAAAGCAAACTTGCCAAATCGTCCTGGATTGCCCTCCTGGCCACTGTCGTGGTGATTTTTGTGATGGCGTCCTGCTGCACCACCATCGACTCCGCATCGGTGGGCATCAAATTCAAGAAATGGAGCTCCAACGCACAGCTGCGCGGCGGTGTGGAAGGCACCTGCCGGGGCTGGGTGTGGTACAACCCCATTACGGAGAGCATCTTCGAGTATCCCACTTTCATTCAGCGGGTTACCTATGAGCCTTTTACGGTGAATCCCAAGGATGCCGCCATCTTCTCCATGACCCCAACGCTGGCCTATCAGATTGACGAGTCCAAAGCTGTGGATATCTTCGTAAAGTATCGTAAACCCGTGAGGGAGCTGGAGATGGGGTACATCAACACCTGTATCTTCGAGGCCTATCGTACTTGCGCCAACAATTATACTTCGGATGAACTCATGGCCAACCGTGCCAAGTTCGAGAGCGAGGTCCGTGCCCGCCTGGATGAATCCATGAACCAGGAAGGGTTCATCGTCCGGGAATTCACCACCAAGATTGACCCGCCGGCATCGCTTACCGCTGCCATCAACGCCAAGAACGAGGCCGTGCAGAACGCCCTGAAGGCGGAGAACAAGGTGAAGGAGGCGGAGGCCGAGGCCAAGATTGCCATCGCCAAGGCCAAGGGTGAAGCGGAGGCCCAGCGTATCCAGGGTGACGGTGAAGCCTACTACAACCGCGTGGTAGCCGCCTCCCTCAACGCCCTGCTGGTACAGCAGTACGCCATTGAGAAATGGGACGGTAAACTGCCCACCTACAACGGCTCCAACGCCCTGCCTTTCATCAATCTGAGCAAGTAGCACTGGTTGCTAACATGCTGTGTATCAGCTACATCCTAATAATCCTCGGCTCTTTTTGCGCCGAGGATTTTGCGTAAAACATTATGGCTCAGACGCTTACCGACCAGCGAATTCCACCGGGACAGGCGTGAGGAGGGGGCTGCGGGAAAGGTCGTTGGGGTTGGTGCCGGGCGCGCCTTCCGGGATGGCTACGCCCAGGGAGTCATAGTGGGCCACCCAATACGGAACCGTG
>DFFY01000110.1:1942-5076 GCA_002371115.1 Bacteroidales bacterium UBA3764 | reverse complement strand
TTGGCCATCATGTAGTTGACGGTGATGTGCTTGCCAATATCGCGGATGAAATTGATGAAGCTGTAGTCCCTCATCCAGTCGTAGTTATTTACCAGTTCCGCGCGGTTGGGGGCGTCCGATTCAAAGTCCAGGAAGCGGGAAAGCTGGGCCTTGATGCAGGCCACGTTGTGGTTCAGGGTGGCCTCGTCCAGGAGATTGCGTTCCGCGCTCTTCATGGAAGGGTCCCCGATCATGCCGGTGGCGCCGCCAACCAGCGCATAAGGCTTGTGCCCGCAGCTCTGGAAATGCTTGAGAATCATTACGCTCACCAGGTGGCCGATGTGCAGGGAATCCGCCGTGGGGTCAATGCCCACGTACGCGGCCTGCGGGCCTTCCATCAGTTTCTCTTCCGTCCCGGGCATGATGTCCTGGATCATGCCTCTCCATTTAAGCTCTTCGACAAAATTTTTCATATAAACTTATCTGTTTTTCAGTCTCATCACAAAAACGCACAGGCTCCGCTCCAGCAATTTTGTCGGCCTGCGGCCTCCGAATATACGGAGGAGAAATATTTTGCAAAGATACGATTTTTATGTATTTTCGCGAAGTATATAGTTGGATTTAATTTCTTAAATATTAATAAGAAGTACTTATTTCTATCGTTATGAAAAGGTTTTTTCTTTTATTTGAGGCTCTGTTAGTGGCTCTGGCGGCTTTCAACGGGTGCTCCCGCTATGAGAGCGTGAAGGGGGATCCCATGCAAACCCGGATTTATACTCTTGACAACGGACTCAAGGTGTATTTGACGGTGAATAAAGATGCTCCGCGTATTCAAACTTTTGTCGTGGTACGTGCCGGTGGGAAAAACGATCCGGCAGACAACACCGGTCTGGCCCACTACCTGGAGCACATGATGTTCAAGGGGACAAAGCAGTTTGGCACACAGAATTATGAGGCGGAAAAACCTTTCTTGGAAGCGACAGATTCCCTTTATGAGGTGTATCGGACACTTACCGACCCTCAGGAACGCAAGGAACTCTATCGTCAGATAGACTCCATAGGTTATGTTGCCTCGCAATGGGCCATCCCCAATGAATATGACAAATTGATGTCCATTATTGGCTCCGACGGCACCAATGCCTTTACAATGAATGACGCAACATGCTATATAGAGGATATTCCTTCCAATCAGATTGAGAACTGGGCGCGTATTGAGGCTGACCGCTTCATGAACTGCGTGTTCCGCGGTTTCCACACGGAGCTGGAGGCGGTATATGAAGAGAAGAATACGTCTTTGGCATCCGGAAGCGAGTTGGCCATGGAAACGTTGGATTCTCTTCTTTTTCAGGGGCATCCGTATGGTACACAGACGGTGATTGGTACGCAGGAGCATTTGAAGAATCCGTCCATCAGGGCCATCAAGTTGCAGAAGGAAACGTATTATGTCCCTAATAATATGGCCATCTGCATGTCCGGTGATTTCAATCCGGAAGAAACCATTGCCATTATCAAAAAGTATTTCAGTGACTGGAAAGCCAATCCGAAACTCCCGGAGTGGGTGGCTCCGGAAGCAAAAGCGCTCACTGAACCCGCCACAGCCGAAGTGTGGAGCACCGATGCCGAGGAAATCCTGATGGGTTGGCGCTATCCCGGCTATGCATCCAAGGAAAGTGACATTGCCGAGATTGCCGCTTCTGTCTTGAACAATGGCATGGCAGGCGTGTTGGATATAGACCTTGTTCAAGGGCAGAAGGTACTGGAAGTTCAACTATTCCCTTACTCTCGCATAGACTATGGTTGCATGATGCTGGGAGCTGCACCCAAGGAGGGGCAGTCTTTGGCTCAGGTGCAGGCGCTTCTTTTGGCCGAAATTGACAAACTGGGACGTGGCGAATTTTCCGAGGAACTGGTAGAGGCAGCCAAGGCTAATTGGAAACTGGCGCAAATGAAAAAATTGACCAGCAATTTTGACAGAGTCAGCGACTGCATGTTCTCTTTCCTCTCCGGTGCATCGTGGGCCAACGATGTGGAACGTGCCGACCGTATTGCTGCGCTTACCAAGAGTGACATCGTGAACTGGGCACAGCAATACCTGAGACAGGATAATTATGCGGTGGTGTTCAAGCATAACGGCATCAATCCCAATGAGAAAAAAATTGACGCCCCGCAGATTACGCCTCTTCAGACCAACCGGGACAAGCAGAGTGCTTTTCTGCAGGAAATTGCGAGCTGCGAAGTGGAGCCCATCGACCCTGTTTTTGTGGACTATGAAAAAGACCTGTCAAAATTGTCTTATCGGGAGCTGGATGTGCTGTATAAAAAGAATGTCCGGGACGACATTGCTACCCTTGCCTTCCGTTTTGACCGTGGACAGAATGATGATCCGCAACTGGAGTTGGCGGCTGAGTATCTGAAGTACCTTGGTACGCCCGACTGCAGTGCGTCGGAATATGCAGTTGCCATGTATGGCCTGGCCTGTGAAGCGGAAATAAGTGTCGGCGACCGTGTTACGGAACTTTCCATCAGCGGACTGAATGAGAATCTGGGAAAAGCGTTGTCCCTGTTCGAGCATCGTCTTGCCCAGGCCGTCCCCGATGAGAACATTCTGGCAGAAATCAAGTCGGATGCATTGCAGAGCCGTGCCGATGCCAAGCTTAATCAGGAAGCGTGCGGAAGCGCTTTCTTGAAATATACCATATATGGCCCCGAATTTATCAAGAAGCGCGCGCTCTCCAATCCTGCTTTGAGGCAGCTTTCTTCTGAACAGTTATTGGGAGGATTACGTATGCTCTTCGGGAAAAAGCATACCATTCTTTATTATGGCCCGTCTTCGGAAAAAGAGATATTGTCCCTCCTGGCTGAGAATCATCCGGTGTCCGATAATCCGGAGCCGTTGACAAAGTCCTGCCCGGAACCTATACTTACAGAATCCTCAGAGGTATATGTGGCGCCTTTCCCTACCCGTCAGTTCAACTATTATCAGTATTCCAATCGGGGGGAAAAGTTTGATGCTTCTCAGGATTCATACGTGGAATTGTTCAATGAATATTATGGGGGAAGCATGTCTTCCATCGTGTTCCAGGAAATGAGGGAATCACGGGCGTTGGCCTATTATGCATCGGCCTATCTCGACACCCCTTCTTACCTCGCTGACA
>DFFY01000110.1:357-1841 GCA_002371115.1 Bacteroidales bacterium UBA3764 | reverse complement strand
TGCGAAGGCTTTGACGAGATTATCGAAACCCTGCCGGAGGCCCCTGAGAACCTGGAAATCGCCAAGGCATCCATCCTGGGCAAGCTCCGTACGCAGCGGGTGATAGGGGAGGATGTGTTGTACAGTTATTTGCGCGCCCGGGAACTGGGCCTTACGGAGCCCCGTGAAAAGCAGATTTTCGAGAAGATGGAATCGCTCACCATGGACGACCTCCTTGCCACCCATGCCAAGTGGATCAAGGGCCGCACCTATCATTATGCCATCCTGGGCGACACCAAGGATCTGGACATGAATTTCCTCAAGACCCTGGGCCCCGTGAAGCAGGTGTCCCTGGAAGAAATCTTCGGCTATTGATATGAAACGATTGTACGCACTGGTGGCAGCCCTTATGATGGGGCTGCTGCCGTTAAAAGCCCAGGAACTGGTGGTGTTCCCGTCGGAGAATCTCCACTGCAATGACTCTGTGCTGGTGTTTTCCCCGGCTTCCCAAATCATGGCGCGGGAACTGCCCACGCTCATCCTTCTGCACGGGTACAGCGGTTGTTATGCCGACTGGAGCCGTCACATGGACCTGCAGTCCGTGAGCGATGCCACCGGGTTCCGCATCATCTGCCCGGACGGTTTCTATGAGAGCTGGTACCTGAACGACGCCAAGCCTGAGAACATGCAGTGGCGCAGTTTCTTCTGGGAGGAGTGCTGGCCCTTGCTGGACGCCCGCTATGGCCTGTCCCCGGAAAAGACGTTCATCGACGGCCTGTCCATGGGCGGCCACGGTGCCATGAACCTGTTCCTGGACCATCCGGAGCGCTTCCGGGGCGCCGGTTCCATGAGCGGCATCCTGGCCCTGCACCATTCCGGCGGCTCCAAACAGATTATCCCCGCCATCCTTGGGGTGGGGGACATCGAGGACCCGGTGGTGGCGGCGGAGTCGGCCGTGAACCGCCTGGGGCGTGTGAAGGAAATCTGTGGCGATGCGCCCAAACTCATCGTGGTTTCCTGCGGCCTGCAGGACAAGTTCCTGCCCGCTACGGAGGAGTTCGCCGCGGCGCTCAAGACCTCCGGCCTTCAGTATGTAGTGCTTTACTCTCCGGAAGCCCACACCTGGACTTACTGGACCTGGGTGCTCCCGCTCCACCTGAAATTCTTTGCGGAGGAACTGTAGCGTTCCAGGCATTGCCCCGTTATTCGTCGGGCTGATACTCCAGAAGGTCTCCGGGCTGGCAGTCCAGCGCCTTGCACAGGGCTTCCAGGGTGGACAGACGCACGGCTTTTGCCTTGCCGCACTTCAGGATGGACAGATTGGCCGGTGTGATGCCCACTTTCTGTGCCAGCTCGCCGGAAGACATTTTCCGGCGGGCCAGCATGACATCAATATTGGTGATAATCGGCATAGGCGCTTATTTCTGGTCCTGGGGCTGCTCGTCGGCCTTTTCGGCCTTGCCCTTGAGGTAGGAGGGGAGTTCCATGCCGGCCATCTTGAAGAG
>DFFY01000110.1:0-253 GCA_002371115.1 Bacteroidales bacterium UBA3764 | reverse complement strand
TGAAGTTGGAAGTGGCGGTTTTGCCCTCGGCTCCATTGCCTCCGTCCCAGACGGTCACCTTGTCTATATTGATGCCCTTGACGGCCTCTACCTGGGTCTTCACCAGCTCGGGCAGTTTGTCGGCAATCATCATCAGAACAGCCTTCTGGGCATCTCCCTCGGCGGCGCTTACCAGGTTCTTGAAACCGTCGGCCTGTTTGGTGAGGATTTCCAGCATACCCTTTGCCTGGGCGTCCATCTTGGCGAAGATGGC
>DFFY01000096.1:5153-6720 GCA_002371115.1 Bacteroidales bacterium UBA3764 | reverse complement strand
CTCATATCTTAATTACTTTACTTTTTCAAAAAAGGTATCGGGTCGATTGGGGTCGAAGACCTCGTTGCAATACATCACGGTGACCAGATCTTCGGTGTCACTCAGGTTGATGATGTTGTGCGTATAGCCGGGCAGCATGTGGACGGCCTGGATGTGGTCTCCATCCACCTCCCACTCCAGGATTTTACCTTCCGGGTCATTGAGGTTGCGCTGCTGGATGAGACCATGGCCCTTCACCACGATAAACTGCTCGAACTTGGTGTTGTGCCAGTGCTGGCCCTTGGTGATGCCGGGCTTGGAAATGTTGATGCTCACCTGCCCCGC
The DNA here is from genome assembly GCA_002371115.1 of Bacteroidales bacterium UBA3764. Lineage (GTDB taxonomy): Bacteria > Bacteroidota > Bacteroidia > Bacteroidales > UBA932 > Cryptobacteroides. The sequence goes on along the minus strand of DFFY01000096.1, from coordinate 6,396 downwards.
GTTGTGGGTATGCACCAGTTCGGTAAAGGAGCCGCGCGCGTCCACATTCATTTTCAGGCCGAACGCCGCCTTCCGGTACGGCAGGTAGCTCAAATAGGTGCTATACAGCTTTTTGGCGAAGGAACCGGCGGGAATCTCCGGAATCATGAGCGTCTGCGGCTGCTCGGCAAAGGAGGTCAGCAGCGCCACAATCTCTCCGAGGGTGGCATGGTGCGTCACCGGGCAATAACAATAGCGGCCGGAAACATTCGGGACTACGTCCAAGCCGTCAAACTCGCAGCGGTGCTCCTTCCCCTGCAGGGCGGCGAACATCTCGTCCACCAGGTCGTCAATGTACAGCAGTTCCAGTTCCACGCTGGGGTCGTTCACCGTATAAGGCAGGTCGTTGGCAAACGCGTTGCAGAACGTAGCCACGGCGCTGTTGTAGTTGGGCCGGCACCATTTTCCAAAGAGGTTCGGAAAACGGTAAATGAGCATCCGGGCGCCCGTCTCCCTGCCATAGTCCAGGAACAAATCCTCCCCTGCCTTTTTGCTGCGGCCGTATTCGGAATTGCCGAACCGGCCCGTCAGGCTGGCCTGCTGGCTGCTGGAGAGCATCACCGGGCAGGTGTTGTGGTGCTTTTTGAGGGTATCCAGGAGGGTGCTGGCAAAGCCGAAGTTGCCCTGCATGAACTCTTCCTGGTTCTGGGGACGATTTACACCGGCCAGATTGAAGACAAAGTCTGCCTCCGCGCACCACGCGTCCAATTCCTCGGGCGTATTGCCCAAGTCGTACTCAAAGACTTCTTCAATGGTGAGGGGTGCCCGGTCGGTGCCGGGCACGACGGCTTCAAACCTCCGGTCTTTTCCGTCCCGTACATTTTTTAGCGCCCAACAGAGGTTCTTTCCAACAAAGCCCTTGGCGCCTGTAACCAGTATCTTCATGTTCAAATTTCTTTACGCCAGACCATTTTGTTCACCACACCCACATAGCTCTGGATAATACGGACCACCTTGGTGGAAACGTTTTCGTCCACATAATCGGGCACGGGAATGCCGGGCTTGGCATCCTTGATAAGCTCTACAGCTACATCCACGCTCTGCAGCAGGCCTTTTGTGTCTATTCCGCTGAGCACGAAGCAACCTTTGTCCAAGGCCTCCGGACGCTCGGTGCTGGTGCGGATGCACACGGCCGGGAAAGGATGGCCCTGGCTGGTGAAGAAGGAACTCTCCTCGGGAAGGGTGCCGGAGTCGGACACCACGC
>DFFY01000096.1:4629-5088 GCA_002371115.1 Bacteroidales bacterium UBA3764 | reverse complement strand
TCTGCAGGCAGTTGTAGTCATGGAAACCCAGCGGCTCATGCTGGATAACACGCTTGTCAAGCTGGAAGCCGCTGGCCTCTAAGCGTTTGCGGCTGCGCGGGTGGCAGCTGTAGAGGATGGGCATATCGTACTTCTTCGCCATCTCGTTAATGGCGGTGAAAAGGCTCATGAAGTTCTTTTCCGTGTCTATATTCTCCTCGCGGTGCGCGCTCAGCAGGATGTATTTGCCCTTTTCCAGGCCCAAGCGCTTGTGGATGTCGCTGGCTTCAATCTCCGCAAGGTTGTTGTGCAGCACTTCGGCCATGGGGCTGCCGGTGACGTAGGTGCGCTCCTTGGGGAGGCCCGTATCGGCCAAATACCTTCTGGCGTGCTCGCTGTAGGCCATGTTTACGTCGGAGATGATGTCCACAATACGGCGGTTGGTCTCCTCCGGGAGGCATTCGTCCTTGCAGCGGTTGC
>DFFY01000096.1:4431-4572 GCA_002371115.1 Bacteroidales bacterium UBA3764 | reverse complement strand
GGTTGCCGGCTTCCATGTGGAAAATGGGGATGTGCAGGCGTTTGGCGCCAATCACGCTGAGGCAGGAGTTGGTGTCACCGAGCACCAGCACGGCGTCCGGCTTCAGCTCCACCATGAGCTGGTAGCTCTTGGCGATGATGT
>DFFY01000096.1:1552-4377 GCA_002371115.1 Bacteroidales bacterium UBA3764 | reverse complement strand
CGATGATGTTGCCCATCGTCTCGCCAAGGTCCTTGCCCACAGCCTCCATGTAAACGTCCGGATCGGCCAGTTTGAGGTCCTTGAAGAACACGCCGTTGAGGTTGTAGTCGTAGTTTTGGCCCGTATGCGCCAGCAGGCAGTCAAAGTACCTGCGGCACTCGTTGATCACCGCCGCCAGGCGGATAATCTCCGGGCGCGTTCCCACAATGATGAGAAGCTTCAACTTCCCGTTGTTCTTGAATGTTGCCATATGGTTTTTGTTATTTATTTACGTTTGCTTCAACAAGGTTCTTTAAGCATTTTTTCAGCGAATCGGTCCAATAGGGAATCTTGAGGCCGAAGCTTGCTTTGATTTTGGTCTTGTCCAGGACGGAATAGGCGGGCCGATGCACCGGCGAGGGAAACTCGTCGCTGTGGCAAGGCTGGATGTCGCAGGCGGCGTGTCCGGCGTATTCCGCAATCATTTTGGTGAAGTCGAACCAGGAGCAGACGCCTTCGTTGGAGAAATGATAGGTTTGAGATACACTCGCTTCGCTCGGTATGACAGACAAAATAGCCTCCGCCAAATCCCGCGCATACGTGGGCGTGCCCACCTGGTCGAAGACCACCTTCAGCTGGGGCTTGGAAGCCGTCAGCGAAAGCATGGTTTTCACAAAATTCTTCCCGAACTCGCTGTACAGCCACGCCGTGCGGATAATCGCGCTGCGGCAGCCTACGCGGCGGATAGCCTCCTCGCCATGGAGCTTGGTGAGGCCATACACGCCCGTGGGCGTTCCCTGCTGTTCCTCGCGGCAAGGCGTGTTGTACGGGTCCCCGCCAAACACATAGTCCGTGGAGATGTGCACCAGCAGCCCCCCCGCCTCTTTCATCGCAAGTGCCAGATTTTCAGGCGCCTTCGCATTCAGCAGTTCCGCCAGCCCGGCATTGTTCTCCGCCGCATCCACATTGGTGAAAGCCGCACAGTTCACAATGGCCTGAACGCCTTCGGCGGCCACCATCGACCTGACTGCCGACAAATCCGTAATATCCAGCTTCACGGTAGAGACATTCACATCGGCCCCGGCCAGCTTCTGCAGCATGGCCACGGATTCCGGATGCGCCTCGCAAACGTCCGTAAAAATGAAACGGTCCCGCGAATTTTTGGTAACAATCCGCATTTCGTTGCCAAGCTGTCCGTTGGCACCGGTCACTAAAATCGTCATATCAATAGAGGGTAACGTTTATGTCGAAAGGGCTGTCAAAGTCCTTCAGCATCAGGTGTTTGGTATCTTTTTCCGACAGGTTGGCATGTGCCGTGGGAATGCGCCAGTCTATGCCCAGGCTGCCGTCCAGGATACTGATGCCTCCGTCGGCCTCCGGATGATAAAACGCGTCGCATTTGTACTGAAACACAGCCGTTTCGCTCAATACGGCAAAGCCATGCGCAAAGCCGCGCGGCACAAAGAATTGCCGATGGTTCTCCTCCGTGAGCTCCACCGCCACATGCTGCCCGTAGGTGGGCGACCCCTTGCGGATATCGACAGCGACATCCAATACGGCTCCCTTCACGCACCGCACCAGCTTGCTCTGGGTAAACGGCGGGCGCTGGAAATGCAGCCCGCGCATGACACCATACGTGCTCATGCTCTCGTTGTCCTGCACAAAATGGATGCTGTGTCCCAGGATGGGCGCCACTTTCTCGTCGAATTCGCGCTGCGAAAAACTCTCGAAAAAGTACCCGCGTTTGTCGCCAAATACTTTAGGCTCAATAATTAACACGCCCTCGATGGGCGTCTTCACCACTTCCATACTTCCTCGTTAAAATTCGTCAATCATTCTTGCGCCGTTTTTCTCGAATTCGTCGGCCACCTTCACCAGGTACTGGCCGTATTGGTTCTTGAGCATGGGCCGGGCCAGTTCGCGCATCTTGGCCGGGGTAATCCACCCCTTCCGCAGGGCAATGCCTTCCAGGCAAGCCACTTTGAGGCCCTGCCGCTTCTCGATGGTCTCAATGTAGTTGGTGGCCTCCGTGAGGCTGTCGTGCGTGCCCGTATCCAGCCAAGCGAAGCCGCGTCCCAGCGTCTGGACCTTCAGCTCGCCGGCCTGCAGGAACTCCTGGTTCACGGTTGTGATTTCCAGCTCGCCACGCGCGGAAGGCCGGATGTGCTTGGCAACATCGACAACCTTGTTGGGGTAGAAATACAGGCCCACCACCGCATAATTGCTCTTGGGCTCCTTGGGTTTCTCCTCAATGCTCAGGCAGTTGCCGTTCTTGTCGAACTCCGCCACGCCATAACGCTCCGGGTCGCTCACCCAGTAGCCAAAAACCGTGGCCTTCTGGTTTTCCTCGGCATCCTTCACCGCCTTTTTCAGCAGGCCGGTAAAGCCGCTTCCATGGAAAATGTTGTCCCCCAGCACCAGGCAGGCACTGTCGTTGCCGATAAACTTTTCGCCGATGATGAACGCCTGCGCCAGACCATCCGGAGAGGGCTGCTCGGCATATTCAAAGTGTACGCCGTAGTCGGAGCCGTCACCCAGCAGCCGCCGGAAACCGGGAAGGTCGTACGGCGTACTGATGATGAGAATGTCGCGGATGCCCGCCAGCATGAGCACGCTGATGGGATAATACACCATAGGCTTGTCATAAATGGGAAGCAGCTGCTTGCTTACCCCCTTGGTGATGGGATACAGGCGGGTTCCCGAACCACCGGCAAGAACGATTCCTTTCATAGCCTAATAATTCTCCGGTTTCAGCTGGAAATAGCTCTGCGCATGGTCGCAGACGGGGCACACCTCGGGGGCTTTTTTGCCAATGACAATATGGCCGCAGTTGGAGCACTGCCAGA
>DFFY01000096.1:596-1511 GCA_002371115.1 Bacteroidales bacterium UBA3764 | reverse complement strand
GAGCACTGCCAGATGCAGTCGCCCTCGCGGGAGAACACCACGCCGTCCTCGATGTTCTTCAGGAGCTTGCGGTAGCGCGCCTCATGTTCCTTCTCGATGGCGCCCACCATGCGGAATTTGTCGGCAATCTCCTTGAAGCCTTCGGCATCGGCCTCGGCGGCCATGCGGTCGTACATGTCCGTCCATTCGAAGTTCTCTCCGTCGGCGGCATCTTTCAGGTTCTCCACCGTGGAAGGCACCTTGCCGCCGTGCAGGTACTTGAACCAAATCTCGGCATGCTCCTTCTCGTTGGCGGCCGTTTCCTCGAAAATCTTGGAAATTTGCACGTAGCCGTCCTTCTTGGCCTTGGAGGCATAGTAGGTGTACTTGTTACGGGCCTGACTCTCCCCGGCAAAAGCTTCCTGGAGATTCTTTTCGGTTTTTGATCCTTTGAGTTCCATGTCTGTGATTGTTTTGAGTTAGATATAATTCTTTAACTCCCCTTACCCCTATAAATAAGGGGCCGAGGGAACGAAAGGCACAGAGGAGACCTACGGTCCCGCCGCTTTGCCGCTATCCCAGCAGGCGCCACGGCTGCCTACCTTTCCGCATAAAAGCGCTCGGTTTACAAAGATAGTAAAATTTATTGAAATTCACCCCTTTTGAATTATAATTCAAAAAAGGCCGCCCCCGGAGAGGAGCGGCCTTGCAAGGAAACAGGCTTCTATCGGCCCTGATACATGCTTTGGTAGTATTTCTGGTAGTCGCCGGAGGTCACATTGTCCATCCAGTCCTGGTTGTCCAGGTACCAGCGGACCGTGCGTTCAATGCCTTCCTCGAACTGCAATGAAGGCTCCCAGCCCAGTTCTTTCTGGAGTTTGGACGAGTCTATCGCGTAACGGAGGTCGTGTCCGGCGCGGTCCGTCACATAGGTGA
>DFFY01000096.1:0-448 GCA_002371115.1 Bacteroidales bacterium UBA3764 | reverse complement strand
TCGTTGAAGCCGCCGATGTTGTACGTCTCCCCTACCTTGCCTTCATGGAAAATGAGGTCGATGGCGCGGGCGTGGTCCTCCACGTACAGCCAGTCCCGTACATTCTCCCCTTTCCCATATACCGGAAGCGGTTTGCGGTGACGGATATTGTTGATGAACAACGGGATAAGCTTCTCCGGGAACTGGTACGGGCCATAGTTGTTGGAGCAGTTGGTGACCACGGTGGGCATGCCGTACGTATCATGGAACGCCCGCACAAAATGGTCGCTGGAGGCCTTGGCGGCACTGTACGGACTGTGTGGCTGGTACTTGAGGTCCTCCGTAAAGAACTTCTCCCCATAGGCCAGATGATGTTTTCCGGAACTGGCCTTGGTAGTGAACGGCGGCTCAATCCCTTCCGGATGCGTCATCTGCAGCGCGCCATACACCTCGTCGGTGGAAATGTGGT
>DFFY01000027.1:10955-15851 GCA_002371115.1 Bacteroidales bacterium UBA3764 | reverse complement strand
CAACTAAATTGCGGAAGAACCACTTTTTTCAGGGAAAGACATCTCATCCTTAAAAATGGGTCAAAATGAGGACGACAGGGGGAAAAACAGGGTTTCGTCCTCAAAATTGGGCAAAAACAAGGACGGGAGGAGCGGCGTTTCGGGAAATCGAAAAGAATCGCTACCTTTGCAGAGCATTTAGAAAGCGTTATGGCAGAAAGTAACTTCATAGACTACGTACGGATATTCTGTGCCAGCGGGCACGGAGGGGCCGGGAGTGCGCATTTGCACCGGGCCAAGTATGTTCCCAAGGGCGGACCGGACGGCGGCGACGGCGGCCGAGGCGGTCACATCATCCTCAAGGTGAATCCGCAGCTGTGGACCCTCATCCACCTGCGCTACCGCAAGGTGGTGCGGGCAGACAACGGCGGCAACGGCGCAGAAGCGCTCAAGCGCGGCAAGAACGGGGCCGATATTATCCTGGAAGTGCCCCAGGGCGTGGTTGTGAAGGACGCAGAGACGGAGGAAGTCATCACGGAGCTGGTGGAAAAGGACCAGGAATTCATCCTGTGCAAGGGCGGCAAGGGCGGCTGGGGCAACGACCATTTCAAGAGCGCCACCAACCAGACGCCGCGCTATGCCCAGCCCGGCGAGGACGGAGAGGAAGGCTGGTTCATCCTGGAGCTCAAAGTCCTGGCCGATGTGGGCCTGGTGGGCTTCCCCAACGCCGGAAAAAGCACCCTGCTGGCCACCATAACATCGGCCAAACCCAAAATTGCCAATTATGCCTTCACCACGCTGGAGCCCAACCTGGGCATCGTGCGCTATTTTGACGACCGTTCCTTCGTGATGGCGGACATTCCCGGCATCATTGAAGGCGCGCATGAAGGGAAAGGCATCGGCATGCGATTCCTGCGCCATATTGAGCGCAATTCCGTGCTGCTGTTCATGGTGGCGGCGGACGAGCCGGACGTCACCAAAGGATATAAAGTCCTGCTGAACGAACTGGAGGAATACAATCCGGAGCTCCTGGTGAAAGACCGCGTGCTGGCCGTTACCAAAACCGACCTCATCGACGAAAAACAGCGGGCCAAAATTGAGAAAAAGCTGCCTGCCGACATTCCCCATGTCTTTATCTCGTCCGTGGCCCAGACCGGCCTGAACGAGCTCAAGGAAATGCTCTGGAAAGCCCTGAATCCATGACCCTGGACCAGCTCATACAATGGGACCAGCAGGCCACCCTGTGGCTGAACCAGTTGAGTACGTCCAACTGGGACCCCTTCTGGCTTATGCTGTCGGACAACAAGTTCTGGTTTCCCGCCTATGGCATTGTCATGGTCTTCCTCATCAGGCAACTGGGCTGGAAAAAAGGCCTGGCCGTGATTCTGTCGCTCATTCTGGCCGTTGTGGTCATCGACCAGAGCTGCAACGTAGTAAAAGCCGGTTTCGAGCGCCTGCGCCCTTGTTACAATTCCTGGATGATCGGCCACGGAATCCGGCTCCCTTACGGGCTTTCCGGCAATTTGTTCGGCTTTTTCAGCGCCCACGCTGCCAATACGTTCGGCTTTGCATGCACTTCCTGCCTGGGCTTCCGGCTCAATGACTCCCGACACTCCTACCGGCTGTATGGCTGGGGCGTGTTTCTGTGGGCGGTACTGGTTTCCTGCAGCCGCATCATGATGGGCGCCCATTTCCTGGGCGACATTTTAGTGGGGACGTGCTTTGGCCTGGCCATGGGTACGGCCATCGCCTGGCTTACGCACTATATAATTGTTAAAGCGAAGCTATAACCTTCTCCATCTTGGTGCTGCGGGAGCCTTTCACCAGCACCACACAGCCTTGCAAGGGATGTTCCTGCAGATAAGCGGCCAGTTCCTCCGACGTGGCGAACGCCTGTATCCCGGAACCGGCGGCCGCCTGGATAAACTCCTCGCCCACCAGGTACGCTTCCGTACCCTTCAGCCGGGCCACTACTTTCTTATGTTCCTCCCCGGACTCCGCGCCCAGTTCCCGCATGGCGCCCAACAGGGCCACCTTGCGGCCTTCCACCTGTGCCAGGTTGTCCAGCGCCACGGCCATGGAAGACGGGTTGGCGTTATAGGCATCGACAATAAGCGTATTCTTCTGAGTTTTAACCAATTGCGAACGATTATTGGAAGGAACGTATGAGGCGATGGCAGCGATGGCATCCTTGCGCGGTACGCCAAAGAACCAGCCAATCTTGAGCGCGGCCAGGATGTTGGCGGCGTTGTACGCACCCACCAGATGCGTCTCCAGCAAGCAGTCCGGGAATTCCATCCTTAGGAAAGGATGTTCCGGCGAAGAAGGCAGGACTGTGACGTCCTTCATGCCGTAGGCGATGCAGGAGAGTTCCCTCTCCCACAGCATTTCCTGCAGAACGGCGTCGTCCCCGTTGGCGAAAACAATGCCGTCGTGCTCCTTCAGGTAGTCGTACAGCAAGCCCTTGGCATGCTTGACGCCTTCGTAGCTGCCGAAGCCCTCCAGATGCGCCTTGCCCACATTGGTAATAAGGCCGTGGGTGGGCTGGGAAACGGCCAGCAGCGGCTTGAGGTCCTCCGGGTGGCTGGCACCCATCTCGATGATGGCAATCTGGGCATCGGCCCCAATCTTGAGGACACTCAGCGGAACGCCGATATCGTTGTTCAGGTTGCCTTCCGTAGCCACCACGCGATATTTGGCCGCCAGCACGGTGCGGATGAGTTCCTTGGTGGTGGTTTTTCCATTGGTGCCCGTAAGGCCGATCACCGGAATGGTGAGCTGCTGCCGATGGTAGGCGCCCAGCGCCTGCAGGGCGGAGAGCGTGTCCGGGACCTTGATGAGACGCGGGTCGTCGGCCTCCACCGTCTGGTTCACCACGGCATAGCAAGCACCTTGTTCAAGAGCCTGCAGCGCAAAGGCGTTGCCGTCGAAGTTCTCCCCTTTCAGGGCCACAAAAAGCTGATTTTCCCGGATGGTACGGGTATCTGTATTCACGCCTGCACTGTGCAGGAAGAGCTCGTATAATTGTTCGATGTTCATAGATTCTTCACTTCGTTCAGAATGACAAGGGGCTATCAGAATGACAAGGGGCTATTTCCCTGTAGAGCCGAAACCGCCGGCGCCGCGCTGGGTTTCGTCCAAAACTTCCACCTCATCCCATTCCACCTGCTCGTGGCGGGCAATCACCATTTGGGCGATGCGTTCTCCGGGCACAATCTCAAAGGGCTCCTGGCTCAGGTTCACCAGGATGACGCACACCTCTCCCCGGTAGTCCGCATCCACCGTCCCCGGCGTATTGAGGACAGTGATGCCATGCTTGAGGGCCAGGCCGCTGCGCGGACGCACCTGCGCTTCATAGCCCTTGGGCAGGGCAATATACAGACCTGTAGGCACCAGCGTACGCTGCAACGGATGCAGCACCACCGGCTCTTTCAGGTTGGCTTTGAGGTCCATGCCAGCACTCTGTTCAGTGGCATAGGCCGGACAGGGATAAGGCGAACGGTTGACAATCTGAACTTTCATTATTTGGGAGCTTTGATATACAAGACGATGGCAATGATGGAATACAGGACGTTGGGCAGCCACACGGCCACCACCGCCGGTAAGGTATCCGTCACCACAAACATTTCACTGAACTGCATGAACAGGATATAGGAGAAGCCCAGGGCCGTGCCTGCCGCCAGGTTCATGCCCATGCCTCCCCGTTTTTTCTTGGTGCACAGCGCCACGCCGATGATGGTCAGGATGATGGCGCTGAACGGCAGCGAGAAACGGTTGTGCTTTTCAATGAGCGAGAAATTCACGGAAGCGTCCCCGCGCATCACCTGCGTGTCTATAAGCTCGTCCAGTTCCTTGCGGTTGAGTTCCGACAAAGTATAGCGGTTACGGACAAAGTCCTCCCGGGTAAGACTGAGCATGGTATCCAGCTGACGCCCGGAACGCACATGGTCCCCCATGCCTTCGTCATAGTCCCGGATGGTCCAGTTACGCAATTTCCATACGCCCGTAACCGTGTCGTACTGGGCACTTTCCGCCGTGAGCTTGGAGGTGAGCCGGCCGGAGGAAAGGTCCTCCAGCGTGAAATTATAGGCCGTATTGTTATAGGTGCTGAAACTTTCCAGATACACAAAATGGTCGTCCTCCAGCTTGTAGTGGAGGTCGTGCCCCAGCTTGACCTGCAGGTAGGAATTGTACTTTTGCTCAAACTGCACGCGCGTGGCGTTGGCCCGCGGCAGAATCCACATGCTCAGCGTAAGGGAAATGGCGGCAATGATGGCGGCCGATACCATGTATGGCACCATGAGCCGATGGTAACTGATTCCGCTGGAGAGCATGGCCACCCATTCCGAATCCTGCGTGAGCTTGGAAGTGAAGAAAATCACCGTCAGGAACACGAACATGGGCGAATACTGGTTCACGAAATACGGGACCCAGTTCACGTAATAGTCAAAGATGATGGCCCGCAGCGGAGCTTCCTTGCGCACAAAGTCCTCGATACGTTCGCTGATGTCGAAGATGACAATAATCACCGACAGGAAAGCGATGGCCACAAAGAACGTCACCAAGAATTTCTTGATGATGTACCAGTCCAGTCTTTGGAGCCCTTGGATTCTCATAGGCGCTGCATGAGTTTGGGCACCGTAGCGTTTTTCCAGGCAAGGAAATCTCCCTGGACGATATGCTCGCGGGCCACGCGCACCAAATCCAGATAGAAGGCCAGGTTGTGCTCGGTGGCCACCATGGCGGCGAACATTTCCTTGGCGATGAACAGGTGGTGGATATAGGCCCGGGTATAATAACTGTCCACGAACGAAGTTCCCTGCGGGTCCAGCGGAGTAAAATCGTCCGTCCACTTTGCGTTGCGCATGTTCATGATGCCGTCCCAGGTGAACAGCATGCCGTTGCGGCCGTTGCGGG
>DFFY01000027.1:0-10897 GCA_002371115.1 Bacteroidales bacterium UBA3764 | reverse complement strand
TGGGCATGACGCAGTCGAACATGTCTATGCCGCGGGCAATGCCCTCCAGGATGTTGGCGGGCGTACCTACACCCATCAGGTAGCGGGGCTTGTCCTGCGGCAGCAGCGGACAGGTCACCTCCAGCATCTCGTACATTTTTTCCGTGGGCTCCCCTACCGCCAGGCCGCCCACGGCATAGCCGCCACGGTTGGCGTTGTCCAGTTTGAGGGCGTGCTCCACCGCCTGCCGGCGCAGTTGCGGATACACGCAGCCCTGAATGATGGGGAACATCACCTGCTGATAGCCGTACAGCGGCTCCGTCTGGTCAAAATGCCGGGCGAAGCGCTCCAGCCAGCCCTGCGTGAGCTTGAGCGACTTGGCGGCATAGCGCATGTCTGCGTCTCCGGGACAACATTCGTCCAGGGCCATGATGATATCGGCCCCGATGATGCGCTGGGTATCCACGTTGTTTTCCGGCGTAAAGATGTGCTTGCTGCCGTCTATGTGGGAGGAGAACTTGCAGCCCTCTTCCGTGAGTTTGCGGATGGGAGAGAGGGAGAACACCTGGAAACCGCCGCTGTCCGTGAGGATGGGGCCGTCCCAGTGCTCGAATTTGTGCAGGCCGCCGGCCTTGTACAGGGTGTCCAGGCCCGGACGGAGGTACAGGTGATACGTATTGCCCAGGATGATCTGGGCTTTGATATCCTCCTTTAAGTCCCTGTGATAGACTCCCTTGACCGACCCGACCGTACCCACAGGCATGAAGATGGGAGTCTGGATGACGCCATGGTCTGTGGTAAGGACTCCCGCACGGGCGGCGGAAGCCGGGTCGGTTGCTATACGTTGGAACAGGAACATTTTCAATCTTTTTATTATGCAAAGATAGCATTTTTATCAGATTTTTGCTTATTTTTGTATGGATATACAACCGCATATTATTATTTGCACCCATATGAAGAACAAAACTTTAACCTTTCGCCTCATCGTGATGAACTTCCTGCAGTATGCTGCATGGGGTTCCTGGCTCATCTCCCTTGGGGCGTACCTGAGCAGCGTATTGGGATTCTCGCCCATCGAGGTTGCCAGTTTCTATGCGTTACAGGGCATCGCATCCCTGTTCATGCCCGCCCTGCTGGGCATTGTGGCAGACAAGTACATTCCGGCCCAGAAAACGCTCGGCATTGCGCATTTCCTCACGGCGGCCTTCCTCATTGCCGCCTCGTTCCAAACCAGCTATTCCGGCATTTATCCGCTTATGCTTGGCGCCGTGTGCTTCTATATGCCCACCATCTCCCTGTCCAACACAGTAGCGTTCAACGCCCTGAACAAGGCCGGCATGGATACGGTGAAGGACTTCCCTCCCATCCGCGTGTTCGGCACCGTAGGCTTTATCGCCGCCATGTGGGCGGTGGACCTCACGGGCTTCAACATCACCAACAAGCAAATGTGGTTGTCGGCCGGCATCAGCATCGCCCTGGGCCTGTACAGCTTCACCCTGCCCGCCTGCCCTATTAACAAGGACAAGGGCGGCAGCCTGGTGGAGAAACTGGGCCTAAAGGCCTTCTCGCTGTTCAAGGAAAAGAAGATGGCCATCTTCTTTATCTTCAGCGCGCTCCTGGGCATGGCCCTGCAAGTGACCAACACCTTCGCAGACGGTTATATCAAAGGATTCGGAGACCCGTCTTCCCCGCTGTATGATGCCAAATACGTAGGCACCTTCGGCGTTGACCACTCCACCATGCTCATCTCCCTGAGCCAGATTTCTGAAACCCTGTGCATCCTGCTCATCCCGTTCTTCCTCAAGAAGCTGGGCATCAAGAAGGTCATGCTCATTTCCATGATTGCCTGGGTGTTCCGCTTCGGTCTGCTGGGCACCGGCAACCCCGGAGAAGGAGTATGGATGTTCATCCTTTCCATGATTGTTTACGGCATGGCGTTCGACTTCTTCAACATTTCCGGCGCACTGTTCGTAGAGCAGGAAACGGACAAATCCATCAGCGCCAGCGCGCAGGGCGTGTTCATGCTCATGACCAACGGCCTGGGCGCCTTTGTGGGCTCCTACCTGGCCGGTTACGTGGTCAGCTTCTTCGGCTGGCCGCAGTCCTGGTTTGTCTTCGCCTGCTACGCCCTGGTGGTGGCCGTCGCTTTCTTCTTCCTGTTCAAGGATCCGCAGAAGAAAACCGCCAAATAGCGCACGCACACAGCCTCATTCCTCGTCCGCATCGCTCTCCAACGTGGTGCGGACGATTTTTTTGATGCGCGTGGGCGTCTGCTCGTAGTGAATGTCGAAGCAGGCGTACTGGTGATGGACGCCCGACTTCCGGTAAGAGGTGACGTATTCCGGATTGTAGCCCAGTCCCACAAGCGTCAGGCGGTCCAGGGAGTTCACCCCCAGCCGCAGCAACTTGTCCAAAATACCGTGGTTGCGTTCCAGGATGCGCAAGACCCGCTGCTCCATCACTCCCCTGTGCTGGTACTTCTTTCTGTTATGCCAGCGGTTTTTGCAGTCCTTGCAGCAGAACTTTTTGTCGGGCCTGCCGATGGGAATTTCATCGCCGCAATACAGGCAATAGACCGGATGATTCATGTCTTCAATCTTATAGGCCATAGCTCGCATTCATTTGGGGCAAAGGTGCACAAGGCTTTCCGCATTTCCAAGCATCGGTAAAAAGATTTCCCAAAAAATTCACGTTTCGCTGGAACAACAAAAAACAGCTTTCATAAAAAAGTTTTTTACGACCCGTCTCTTTTTTTACGATACCGCGGCAGAAAGTGCAAAAAATCGTAAAAAACATGAAAATCTGCACTTCTATGGGGCTTCGGCGGAGCAAATCCGCGGGAGCCCCTTTTACTTTGCAACCGGGCCGGAGCGGAAAAGCGCGCACCGCCAGGCCGGTCCGGAAGTCAAACGCAATACATGAAGAGTCATGGAATTTTTAAACAAAATACATATCCGCGGCGTAGTGGGAAGGGCGGAAATCACCACCTTCTCCAACAACAGCCGGGTATGCAATTTCTCGGTCGTCACCGAATATGGAGGCGTGGACAAGGAGGGAAATCCCTCCCCTGAGGTAACCTGGTTCAACGTGTCGGCCTGGAGCGGAAGGGACGGGATGGAGAAAGAAGGCATGGCCGATTTTTACGGCATCCAGCGCGGCGTATGGATAGAAGTGGTTGGACGGCTGCGCACGCGGAAGTACATCAACCAGGCCGGGGAAGAAAAGAACACCACCGAAGTAATCGCCCGCAAAGTGGTACTCATCCCCAAGGGCGAAGACCCCATACAGGTACAAAGAGACTGGTAAACGATGAAAACCCTCGGGAAAACACTTTTGACCGCTCTGCTCATAGGAGCAAGCCTGCCGGCGGCCGCCCAGCGCCTCACTGTTGGAACGGACGGCGTGGAATGGCTGGCCCTCGGGACAATGAACGCCGACGCTTCCGTGGCGGTGAGCCAACATGTCTCACTGCACGCAGGCGCCTCGCTCAACCCCTGGACCTACAGGAAAGAGAATCCGGACAAACAGCTGCAGCTGAGACAGTTTTCACTCTGGGGCGGGATGCGCTGGTGGCCCTGGCACGTCTATTCCGGCTGGTGGGCCGGCTTGGACATCCGGTACAGGGTGTACAACATGGGCGGCATCATCAAACGGGAAACGGAAGAAGGCGATGCGTATGGAGCGCGCATGTGGGGCGGGTATGCCGTGATGTTGTCGGAGCATTGGAACCTGGACCTGGGCGTGGGTGCCTGGGGCGGATGGAAGAAGTACACACTGTACTCCTGTCCAAGCTGCGGAGTCACCCTGGAACAGGGCGGAAAAGTGTTTCTGCTTCCCGATGCACGGGTCGCCGTTCAATGGATTTTCTGAAATGAAGACAACGGAAAAGTGGTTACGGACGGCAACCGTGGCAATGACCCTGGCGTTCCTCCTGGCTTGTGGGCCCACAAGGAAGATCGGGCAAATCCGCCGGCAGGAGCTGGCGGCGACGCTCGCCTTGTCCCGGAACGAAATCGAGGAGGAACGCAAAGTCATTGCGGTGACCCGGCGGGATACGCTGACAGTGAAGGACGACAGCGGGAACACGGTGCTCATCATGAAAGCCGTCAAGGACGAAGCATCCGGAGAAATGGTTGCCACCGACGTTTTGGATGCAGCGGTCATCACCGCCCGTTTCCGGAACGTGGCGGAACGGAACGGCCATATCGACCTTCGCTTCGAAATTATTGTTCCGGCCCTCATGCAGGACACCCGGTGGCAACTCCGCTTTTACCCGGACATGTTCATCCTGGAGGACTCCCTGCGCCTGGAACCCGTGCTCATTACCGGCGACCAGTATCGCCGCATGCAGCTGCGGGGCTACCAGCAGTACGAAAGATTCCTCAGGAGCATCATTACGGACAGTACCCGTTTTGTGGACTTGCGCAGCCTGGAAATCTTCCTGCGACGCAATATTCCGCAGGTATATGCCCTCAAGGCCGACTCCAGCTATGTGTCCGACGAGGTTTTCCATTCCCTGTACGGCGTTACGGAGCGGGAAGCGGTGGAACACTATACCAACCAGTTTGGCAAAAGCCGGAATGAACGGCGCAAAAACCGGAAAGAAGCCATGTATGAGCGATATGTGAAGTCCCCTATCCTGACGGAAGGCATCCGTCTGGACACGGTGCTGAAAAACAGCCAGGGCGACTTTGTCTATCACTATACGCAGCGAATCAGCACCCGGCCCAAACTGCGGAAAGCGGACATTGTGCTTTCGGGGGAAATCTACGAGAGCGACCGCCGGCTGTACACGATGGCCCGCTCGCAGGCGCTGACCTTCTATATCAGTTCCCTGTCGGCCTTTACGGATGCAACCGAGCGTTATCTCACCCGCACCATTGAGCGGCGCGCAGCGGCCCATACGGCCTGCTATGTGGAATTCCGCAGCGGGAAGCATGATGTGGATCCCGTCCTCGGGAACAACCGGGACGAGCTGGCCCGCATCCGGGAAAACATGGTACAGCTGCTTTCCAACCCCACTTTTGAACTGGACTCCATCGTCATCGGCGCATCGGCCTCCCCTGAAGGTACGCAAGCGCTGAACGACGCCCTTGCCAAGCAGCGCGCATCGGCCGTCGCCGACTACTTCGACCGCTTCATCCGCTTTTACCGCGACTCGGTACAACGGGCCCTGGACGAGGAAGCGCGGAATAGTTTCACCCTGACTGTCGGAGAGGACGGAAAGGAAAGAGTGGGACGCATGAATGCCCGGAAAGCGGACTTCCCCGCCATTCCCTTCCACTCCCGCTCGGCCGGTGAAAACTGGACACTGCTCTCCTATCTGGTGGACACGGACTCTACACTGACCGCCCCGCAAAAAAGAGCCTATGCCCAATGTCTGGATATCAAAGACTTGGACCGGCGCGAAAAAGCGCTGGCACAGGAAACTTTCTATCCTCATCTGCGGGAAGCCCTGTATCCGAGGCTGCGTACCGTCCGTTTTGACTTTTTCCTCCACCGGCGCGGCATGGTCAAGGAATCGGTGCAGACCACCGAACTGGACACCGTATATATGAAAGGCGTGGAAGCCCTGAAAGACCGCGATTACACCCGGGCGCTTACCTATCTGAAAGATTACAAAGACTACAACACGGCCATCGCCTATGTATCACTGGACTACAACGCGTCCGCCATGGCCATCCTGCAGGAACTGGAACGCACGCCGCAGGTGAACTACATGCTCGCCATCGTGTATGCCCGGAACCAGGATGATCAGCATGCCGTCCAATGCTACCTGGACGCCTGCAAACAAGACCGCAGTTACGTGTTCCGCGGCAACCTGGACCCGGAAATCTATGTCCTCATCCAGCGCTATGGCCTCAACAAAGAAGAAAGCAATTTTCAATAACCATTCATCAACCCTTTTAACAAACATTTTATGAAAAAATTATTTGTTCTTACGGCAGCATTGGCTGCAAGCATCGGCTTTGTTTCCTGCAACAAGACCAACACGCCCGCTCCAGACAGCGAGACTGAACGGCCCGTCGGCGCCTTCGAAGTGAAAATTAACGCCTTCGATGATACCAAATCGGCCCTGGAAGACATGAAGGATTACCAAATCAATCAGGTACAGGTATTTGTGTTCGACGCCAGCAAACGCCTGGAGAGCTACAAGTTCGTCGATAATCTGAACGCCGATACGTCCACTTCGCTTGTCCTGAACACCTTGACGGGCGAAAAGACGGTTTACGCCCTGGTGAACCATTCCCGCCTGAACCTTACACCCGGTTCCGCCGGAGAAACGCTTACCACTTTCGAGGCCCGCCTGGCAGACTTGAGTGAGAACAGCGCCACCAACCTGGTGATGTCCGGCCGGAACACCATTACCGTAACCAACGTAAACGACCAGGGGACCATCGGCACACCCCAGGCCCTGAACATTTTTGTAAAACGCCTGGCCGCCTGCATCCAGCTGAATGCCGTATCGGTCCATTTTGAAGGCACTTCCTTGAGCGACGCCACATTCACCGTCAAGGAAATTTACCTGAAAAACGTGGTGGGCAAAAGCCCCGTGGGCGTGACCGGGAATACCGGCTCCGCAAAGTCCGGGATTACGCCTATTGCGCTCCCGGATGAGCAGCGCAACAATACCGCCAACTGGTACAACAAAGGCAAAAAAGAAGCCGGTTCCCCCGCTTGCATTGACGACGTCTATGAAAATGAAAAGGAATGCGAGGTGGCCGGCGACAGCACTTTGCTGAAACGTGTTCTCTTCGCCTACCCCAACAAGACAACTGCGGACAGCCACGACAGTGTTTTTTCCGCCCGTCATACCCGTCTGGTCATCAAGGCACATGTGGAAAAGAATGCCGATGGCGTCAATGTGAACAAAGACACCTACTATGTGCTGAACCTGCCCGCGCTCGAAGCCAATACCATCTACAAGGTGGAAAACGTAAACATCACCATGCTGGGCAAGGATGACGACAACAACGATGACGATACCGGTGTAGGCCGCATCAATCCCACCATCACCGTGGATCCCTGGACCGGAAACCGGAAGTTGAATTACGAGTTCTAGTTCCCTGTCCTGTCAAGTTTCCTTGAGTGACATCGACCATGAAAAGACTTGTGCTAATCCTCCTTACGGCAGTATCGCTTGTTTCCTGCAGGAAATGGGTGCTGGAATACCGCACACCCTGCCCGAGCTATCTCTTTTTCGACATCCGGAACCGCAACATCCTAAGTGACTCCGACGCGGTCTTCACGGCCGTGTACAGCCAGCCCGGGGGAATATTTCTGGATGACGGGACGGCGACGGCAGGGCAGATCCGGGACAGGGCATTCTTCTTTCTGATAAAGAACACGCCTGCCGTGAGGGGATATGGCCTTGCCGGGAACGCTTCCCTGATTCGCGAAGGTTCCCTGTGGCGCTGTCCTTCCGGCCGTGATTACGCCCCCCTTTTCCGTTTCCAGTATTCGGAAGCGGTTGGCGTGGAATCGTTCACGGTGCCGGTGGAATTTGTCAAGGATTATTGCCACGTTACGGTCCGGTTCGTAGGCTATGAGGGCTTTCAAACACGCAGCGGGACGTTTCCTTTCGACGTCGTCATTCACGGAAACACGAACGGAATCGACGCCCTGGACGGAGAGCCGCTGCGCGGTCCCTACGAGTACGCGCCGAAAGAAGGTACGACGGCGGGACAGTTCGAATTCAACATTCCACGGCTGGCGGACACGTCCCTTTCCATGGAACTCCATGGCCGGGAAGGAATCCTGGATGAAAGCGGACTTGTCCGGAGCATCGACCTCTTCGAGAAGATTAGGCAGAACGGAGGGGTGGACTGGAAACAGAAAAACCTGCCGGACATGGTCCTCGAAATTGACTTTGTCCGGTGGGAAGTTTCCGTGACCATCGATGCTTGGGAGCAAAAAAACCTTTTCTACGAATATTAAAACCAGTTTAATCCATTTGGTCATGAAACAGTACCCTTTCCTTCTGACAGTCCTTCTCGCCGGCACCTTCATTTCCTGCACCAGAGACGCAGAAGGCGTGCCTCCAGAGGAAGCCGGAGCCTCTGGAATTACCCTCAGCCTCTCTCCCGCGGAGGGCGTCGCAACCAAGTCCCTGTACCGGGAATCCGACCTCGTGGCTATCCGGAACGTCTGGGTTATGGCTGTCGCCGACGACGGTTTCTGGAAGAGGGCCTATTATACGGAGGACGATTTCACCCGGGCGGGCTCGTCGATCCACTGCCCCGCAATGACTTTCCGGACCGGGACACGGGTCACATTCTACATGGCCGCCAACATGGGCGACCTGACGGATGCGGCGGCCGGCTCCCTGCTTCCGGACGGGACGCCGGACATGGCGCGCCTGGAGTATCTGCTTCCTGCTGATATCAATTTCAATACGGCGTCCATGCCCATGGCGGGACAGAAGACGGTTTTCCTGTCGGCTCCCCGAACAGGGATTCCGGCCGTACTCACACCCCTCCTGGCCCGCCTGGAGATTACCATCGACAAGAACGGGATTACGGACCATGTGACGGCGGACGTACTATCCTCCGGTTCCCTCAAGGTCAAAAACGCCAACCGGCGCCTGCGCCCTTTCGGGACTTCGGCGGCAGAAAGCACGGATGACCTGTTTTCGGTCGATATCGACCGGGAATCTTTTTCCGCATCGTCCAGTTTCGAGATGACGCATTCGAACGTAGTGCTGTATGTCCCTGAAAATGAGATGGGCAACCTGCTCTCCTCCGAAAGTACGCAATGGGACAAGGGCAACCTCCACGCCGACGGCAAGGAATGCTGCACGTATCTTGTGTATTCCTGCTCAAAGAACGCCGCATCTGACGGCGTAGGCGGAGCGCTCACCTACAAAGCCTATCTGGGCGATAATGTGACGCACAATTTCTCCGTCCACCGGAACATGACCTATGCCTGCACGCTGGCACTGAGCTGGAACGGCTTTTTCTTCGACGGAGACTGGCGGGTGGACAACGGCGCCGTCAGCGACGGCCGCATCCTGACCTTGTCTCCAACACCCCATACCGCACGTGTCGATTACGCAGACATGGGTAGCGTCCAGCGGAGCCAGCAGGCAGCACTGTATGTGAATTTTTCCCGCGACAGCGGCAACTCCTGGGTGCATGGGGCGAAGGATATCGCGGCCTGGCCTTATGGCTGGGACCTATATATCGACGGGATAAAGCAAGCCGCCGGAACTGCTGCGACGGCGTCCGGAGACCTGGCATGGTCCTATACGGGCACCGAGGACGGCGACCGGATAAGCCTGTGCCCCGGCCCGTCGGCCGTTTCCGGCAAAAGGCATACGCTGCAGGTCTGGTCCGCCGACGGCCGCGTGTCTTCCAATACCGTCAGCTTCATCATCCAATCCCAACATTTCGATTGGAATGAAGAAGATGCCCGCAACGCCCGGGAATGGCAGCCTGGAAAGACCTACCAGGTACGTTATACCTATGATTTGGGCGGCATGAAACCTGTTTTCTCTCCCAAGGGGAACGGCCAGAATGAGGCGTGGATAGAAGGCGGTCCGCTGGGAAACCAGCGTGCCTTTGTGTGGAAGAATGTCGAAACCGGCGAAGGAAGCGGCTATATCGAGTTTACGACAAGTCCGCTTGTCAACGGGGATGACCTGTCCTTTGACTTTGAAGGCGGACGGGGCAATGTCAACGCAATTCTTGCGGCACGGATAGAAGCCGGCCCTGTTCCCCATCTTCGCGTCTATTGGTCCATGGAACATACACCGGTGAACCACTCCCGATATTCCGTCCAGCCTACACCGTCCATTGTATTTAAAGTGACCACGCAAGGGACCACGGACGAAGACTGCGACGTACATGGTTTGACCCCTCTGATAGACGGAACCCTTCAGATTCCCATCTACCTGTACTTCAACTGGTCTCCTTCCGATGCCTATGATGCGAATTACCTTAGCGGGCGCCCCTTGACGCTATACATGTATGACAACCTGACTTTTGATGAGCGTCCGACGGCGAGCCCGGAGGAAAAAGTATTCGACGACGTCTTCGACGCCGAAAAAACGATGCGGGAAATGGTCCTGACCTGCCAGATCCGTGACGGCGTGGGCACCGTATTCTTTGATTGGGATTCCTGGTCGCTTTGTTCGCAATACAATCCGTATTTCGGGCCCGCATTTGACAACGACATTTTATACTGGACACTCTACTGCGCAACTACGATTGACGGCCAGGGCCAGCGTGAAAGGGCCCTGTTCAATTCCGCCGTTTGCAAAGAAAGCATTCTTGACAGGTACCTGGTCTCGGATGAGACACCTGGAACCGTATGGGACTTTGAGTCGACCTGTCACTTAAATGGAAAAGAAGATTAACAACAAGCCTGATAAACATTGCTCTTATGAAAAGTTTACACCCTTTTTTCACCCTGTTCTGTGCGGCTGCCATCTTCAGCTGCGCAAGAGAAAACGTATCGACAGACGGTGCAGCCGGCCTGATTGCGTTCAAGGCCTCCGAAAATGCCAGTGTAAGTGTCGATACCAAGACGGACGCCGTTTCCGCCTTGAACGCATTCTATGTATCCGCAACCACCGGGACTCAGGAAATACAGGCCTGGGAAAACGTCCGCTTCACAGGCAGCGATATTTTTACCGGCGGAAAACTATGGGCGGCGGAAGACCCCGCTTATCATTTTTACGCCTCGAACGCAGTCATGGACGCATCGCAGTCCATCGCGGCCGACAACGCAACGGACGTGATTGTAGCATACCTTCCACATCCCGCATTCCGTGAAACGAACACGTTGATTTTCAAGCACATCTTCGCTCGCTTACGCAAGGTTACCATGGATGTTCCGGAAGGCTATGCCGTCAGCGACGTCAACGTGAAAATCACCCCTGGCATTGGCGGACAGTTTGACATCCGCTCCGGATATG
>DFFY01000034.1:24480-24717 GCA_002371115.1 Bacteroidales bacterium UBA3764 | reverse complement strand
CGCTGGACAAGGGAGCCGTAACGGGCACCAACCCGCGTACCGGTGACGAGATCACCCGCAAACCTTCCGCCGACGAGCCGTTCTGCGCCCTGGTGTTCAAGATTGCCACGGACCCGTTCGTGGGCCGTCTGGCCTTCCTGCGCGCCTACAGCGGCCACCTGGATGCCGGTTCCTACGTGTTCAATACCCGTACCGGCAAGAAGGAGCGTGTGGCCCGTCTGTACCAGATGCACTCCA
>DFFY01000034.1:23225-24424 GCA_002371115.1 Bacteroidales bacterium UBA3764 | reverse complement strand
CCAACCACCAGAACCCCATCGAGTTTGTGGAGGCCGGCGACATCTGCGCAGCGGTAGGTTTCAAGGACCTGCGTACCGGTGACACCGTGTGCCTGGAAGACAAGCCCATCACCCTGGAAACCATGGAGTTCCCGGATCCCGTGATTGGTATCGCCGTAGAACCCAAGACCCAGAAGGATTTGGACAAGCTGGGTATCGCCCTTGGCAAACTGGCCGAGGAAGATCCCACCTTTACGGTGAAGAGCGACCACGAGACCGGTCAGACCGTCATCAGCGGTATGGGTGAGCTCCACCTGGATATCATCGTGGACCGTCTCCGCCGTGAGTTCGGCGTGGATATCAACCAGGGCGCCCCGCAGGTCAATTACAAGGAATCCATCACCAGCAGCTATCAGCTCCGTGAGGTGTTCAAGAAGCAGACCGGCGGTCGCGGTAAGTTCGCAGACATCATCGTCAATATCTCTCCTGCCGATGAAGGCGTACAGGGTCTTCAGTTCATCAATTCGGTCAAGGGTGGCAACATTCCCAAGGAATTCATCCCGTCCATCGAGAAGGGCTTCCAGTCCGCGATGGCCAACGGCGTGCTCGCCGGTTACGAGGTGCCTGCCTTGAAGGTGGAAGTCATCGACGGTAGCTACCACCCGGTAGATTCCGACCAGCTCTCCTTCGAGCTGGCTGCCCGCATGGCTTTCCGTCACGCCTGCCCCAAGTGCCATCCGGTACTGTTGGAACCCATCATGAGCCTGGAGGTTGTTACTCCGGAAGACTACATGGGTGACATCGTGGGCGACCTGAACCGCCGCCGCGGCCAAATTGTGGCTATGGACTCCACCGCCAACGGAGCACGCATCGTCAAAGCTTATGTTCCGCTTGGAGAACAGTTCGGTTATGTTACCGTGCTGCGTACCCTGTCCTCCGGACGTGCTACCAGCACCATGACGTTCGACCACTACGCTGAGGTCCCCGCCAACCTGGCCAAGGAAATCATCGAGAAGAGCGGTTACCGGGTCTCTGACGACGAGTAAAATTTAGCAAAGTAAAAAAAGTAAAGAATATGAGCCAGAAAATCAGAATCAAGCTGAAATCCTTCGATCACATGCTGGTGGACAAATCCGCTGCCAAGATCGTTGATACAGTGAAGGCTACGGGTGCAAAGGTTGTAGGTCCCATTCCTCTTCCCACCAACAAGAAAATCTTCA
>DFFY01000034.1:8871-23120 GCA_002371115.1 Bacteroidales bacterium UBA3764 | reverse complement strand
CAAGAAGAGCCGCGAGCAGTTCGAGTTGGACTCCTATGTCCGCCTGCTCGACATTGACGAGTCCAACGCCAAAACCGTTGACGCCCTCATGAAGCTCGAGCTTCCTTCCGGCGTCGAGGTTGAAATCAAAGTGTGAGTTCAACCCCTCTGCGAAAGCAAAAAAAAGGCAGTCCGTGTGTTTGATGGGCTGCTTTTTTTGTATATTTGTGAGTCACGTAACCAATAGGCCTTATGATTTCTCCTCTTTCCCAAGCTCAGCTCAGCATTTACCTTGCCAGTCAAGGACTCACGGAACACGACGGAAACTACCAGCTTGCGTCGCTGTTCAAATTGCCGGCCAGCGTGGACCTGGGGCGGCTGAAACAAGCCTTGGAAGCCGTTCAACTGGCGCATCCGTACATGCTCTCGCGCCTGACCCTCCACGGGGGAGAACCCTGCATGGAAACGCCGGACCAGCCGCAACCGGTGGTGCCCATTCTCACAACGTTGGACCGCAGCAAGCTGGCCCAGACCATGCCCCTGGACCCGCAGGAGGGCGGCGTTCTCACCCGCACGGAGCTTTACCAAACCCCTGAGGGCAACTACTTTTACTTTGACGCCCATCACATCCTCTTTGACGGCGCGTCCACCTATCTTTTCCTCCAGGACCTGAACAAGGCCTACAGCGGAGAAACCCTCACAAAAGAGAAGATAAGCGGTGCGGACGTAGCCCTGAAAGAGCAGGAGCAGCGGGGCTCGAACGCCTTCAAGGAGGCGCAGGACTGGTACGCAAAAACCTTTGGCCCCGGCGCGGAGACCGAGTCGCGCATTGTCCCGGACAAAGACGGAGAGAAGGGCCCCTACAAGGAGCTGGTACTGGACCTGGCCCTCACCAAACACGCCATGCAGGCCGTCCTGGACCAATATAGGTATGCCGACAGCATCCTCTTCACCACGGCGTTCGGCCTCACCCTGGCCGCCTGGAACGCAGACGACAAAGCCGCCTTCACCAGCATTTGGAACGGCCGCAGGGGCCTTTCCGGCGGCATTGGCATGCAAGTGCACACCATCCCCGTATATGTGGAAGCGCAGCCGGAAAAACCGCTCAGGGACATTCTGGACGCTGTCAAGGACCAAACCCTGGGCATCCGTTCCCGCGGCTTCTATTCTTTTGCCGATTGCGCCCGCGACCTGGGTCTCACCAATGGCATCAACTTCGGTTTCCAGGGCAACTTCGTGGGCGACCGCCCCATCCTCACACTGGGAGACCTGCAGATAGAAGGGGAGGACCTGCGCACCAATCCGCCCGGTATCGGCCTGTCCATTGAGTTCTTCACGGCGGCGGAAGGCCCCTACAAGATGCGCTTCTGGTACCAGGACGCGAAATACAGCGAGGCGCTCCTCCGCAGCTTTGCGGAGAGTTTTACAGCCACCGTCCTGTCATTGGGACAGGCCCGGACCGTCAAGAACCTGCAATACGCCAGTCCCGCGCAGCTCAAGGAACTGGACAGCTTCCAGCCGGCGGAGGATGGCATTAAGGCCGATAACACCGTCCTGGAGCGCTTCAAACAGCAAGATCCCGCATCCACGGCCCTGGTGTACCGGGACCGGCGCCTCACCTACGGGCAGGTCGATGCCCTGACGGACCGTCTGGCCGCCTATATCGAGAAAACCATAGGCACCGGCAAGGTGGTCTCCATCATGCTGGGCCGGAACGCCTACAACATGATAGCTCCGCTGGGCGTACTCAAGGCCGGTTGCGCCTACCAGCCGCTGGACCCGTCCTACCCGATGGACCGCCTCCAGTTCATGGTGAAAGACGCCGCCAGCGCCCTCCTCATCCATGACGAGGGTCTGGATGTGGAAGGTTTCGAAGGTCCGCGCCTGGTCACCCGGAAAATTGACACGCTGCCGGAAGGAAAGCCCACGGCTGCGCCCAAGGCCGATGACCTCTTTGTGCTGCTGTACACCTCCGGCACCACCGGCACGCCCAAAGGCTGTATGCTGCCGCACCGGAGCGTGAGTCTTTACGCCCGGCGCCATGCCGCCGTCATCGGCCTCAACAACAAGTCCCGCCTGACAGCCTACGCCAGTTTTGGCTTCGACGCCTTTGTAGGCGACCTTTTTGGCGCCCTGTCGGCCGGTGCCGCGCTGTACATTGTCCCGGAGGAAATTCGCCTGGACCTGCCTGCACTGCATCAATATTTTGAGGAAAACGGCATCACGCATGCCTTCATGACCACCCAGGTGGCCACCCAGTTCGCCATCAATTTCCCGCAGTGCAAAGGCCTGCAGGTGCTCTATACCGGCGGAGAAAAACTATCCGCTTTCCCGCTTCCCCAGTACCGCCTCTTCAACTGCTATGGCCCCACCGAGAGCCTGTGCTACACCATTTTCAAGGAAGTGCAGCCGGCGGCGTCGGTGCCCATCGGCAAGCCCCTTCCGGGCATGCATGCCTATGTGGTGGCCAAGGGCGGGCAGCGCCTCCCCGTGGGTGCCTGCGGTGAACTCCTGGAGGCCGGCGAGCAGGTGGGCGACGGTTATCTGGGTCGCCCGGACAAGACGGCGGAGGCCTTTGCCGACAACCCCTATGAAGCGGACAAAGCCTACCGACGCCTGTACCGTACCGGAGACGTGGTCCGTTTCCGTGCCGACGGCGACATCGAATACATCGGCCGCAAGGATTCCCAGGTAAAAATCCGTGGTTTCCGCATCGAGCTCAAAGAAGTGGAAACCGTCATCCGTGAGTATGAGGGCATCAAGGACGTTACCGTACAGGCCTTTGACGAGTCTGAAGGCGGCGGCAAGTTCCTGGCGGCATACGTTGTTGCCGATACGCCTGTCGATATTGATAAACTCAACGCCTTCATCGCGGCGAGCAAACCGCCGTACATGGTACCGGCCATCACCATGCAGATAGATGCCATTCCGCTGAACGTGAACCAGAAGGTGGACAAGAAGGCCCTGCCCAAACCGCAGCGGCAAAGCGGCGCCAAACCGGCGGAAAACGCCCCGCTGAACCTCCTGGAGGAGGAAATCGCCGCCCTCATCAAGGAGGCGGCCAATATCGAGGGCTTCGGCCTCACGGAACCGCTCATGTACTACGGACTCAGCTCGCTGAGCGCCCTGCGGATTGCCACGGAACTGTACAAGAAATACGGCGTGCAGGTGGATATGGGCAGTTTTGCCCGTACGGCCACCTTGCAAAGCATTGAGAACGAAGTGCTTAAAGTGCTTATGGCGGGCGAGCGGAAGGCGCAGGAAGAAGTTCCTGCCGTCACGGAACCGCAGGAACTCACCTTCCAGCAGGAAGGGGTGTATTATGACTGTATGAAAGCCCCGCACGAGACGCTGTACAACATTCCCATGCTGTGGCGATTCGGCCCTGGCGTGACGCCGGAAGCCGTACGGAGCGCCGCCCTGGCCGTACTCAAGGCCCATCCCAGCCTGAACACCGTGTTCCGGCAGCAGGAGGGGAAGGTGTATGCCGTTCCCGTGGACGTGGAGCCGCAGGTGACAATGGAAAAAACGGACCGCGTGGAGGCGGAAAGCTTCCGGGAGGTCTTTGTGGAACCGTTCAAGCTCTCCGAGGGCCCGCTGTACCGGGTGAAGGTGCTGGATACGCCGGAAGGCGTGGTGCTGGCCACCGATTTCCATCACCTGGTGTTTGACGGCGCCTCCTACGACCTCTTTGGCAAACAGCTGGCGGCGGCCCTGCAGGGCACGGAGCCGGAAGCGGAGAAATTTACCTATGCGCAATATGCGGCCGCCCAGAAGGTGGAAGTGGGCACCGGGCTTTACGAGCAGGCCAAGGCCTTCTTCGGGCAGCAGCTGAACGGCCTGGAGGAAGCCTCTGAGATATTGTCCGACATGCCCGCCCATGAGGGAAAGGGCCGGGAAGCGTATGTGGCAGAGGAGGTACAGGCGCCCGGCGTTGCGGCGCGCTGCAGGCAGCTGGGCATCACCCCGGCCAGCTACTTCCTGGCGGCTACGTACATGGCAATATCGGCCTTTACCGGCAAACGGAAAGTGTACATGTGCACCGTGTCCAACGGCCGCGGCAACCTGAAAACCGCCGGCACCATGGGCATGTTCGTGAACACCCTGGCCCTGCGCGGTGACGTGCAGTCCGGTGCCGTTGAAGACTATCTGAAGGGCGTTCACGCAGATTTCTCTCAGACCTTGCAGCATGAGAATTATCCTTTCTCCCAGGTGGCGTCGGACTTCAGCTTCCAGCCCCAGATTATGCTTGCCTATGAGGTGGGCGTGGTGGAAGGGTATCCCGGCCTTCGCAGCGAGGTGCTGGAAACCGGCTATCCCAAGTTCCCGGTAAGCATTTTTGTAGATGGCGAAGAAGGCAAGGAGCGTTTTGTGGTGGCCTATGACGACAAACGCTACAGCCAGGGCCTCATGCAGAACCTGGCCAAGACGCTCGCAGCCGTTGCCCGCGGCCTGCTGCAGTACGGCACCGTGGAGGAGGTGCCTTTCCTCTCCGAGGCGCAACTCAAGGAACTGGACGGATTCAACCATTATACGCGGGCAGTCAGTGAGGATACCATCGTCTCGCTCTTCCGCAAACAAGCCGCTGCCACACCCGACAACGTGGCTGTGGTGGCAGGCGGCGTGCCGTGGACGTACGCGAACGTAAACCGCCTCACGGACCGCCTGGCTTCGTATCTTGCCAGCCTGGGTCTGGGCCGCGAAGATGTGGTGTCGGTGCTTATCGGCAGGAATGGGTGGATGGTTGCAGCCTCGCTGGGCATCCTCAAGGCCGGTTGCGCCTATCAGCCGCTGGACGCCTCCTATCCCGAGGAACGGCTCAACTTCATGATCAAGGACGCAGGGGCCAAGCTGGTCATTGCCGACAAAGACCTGCTGCACATCCTCAAAGACTACGACGGCCCGGTGCTCAAAACAGAGGAAATCCTGCGGCTGAACGACGGCCCCATGCCTGAAGGACCGGCCCCGGACAACCTCTTTATCCTGCTCTATACCTCCGGCTCCACGGGCGTCCCCAAGGGCGTGATGCTGGAGCACCGGAACCTGGTGAACTTCTGCGCCTGGTATCGGGCCTATTATGACCTGAAACCGGAGCACCGGGTGGCGGCGTATGCCAGTTACGGATTCGACGCCTGCATGATGGACCTGTACCCGGCCCTCACTACCGGCGCGGCGGTGTACATTATTCCGGAAGAGACGCGCCACGACATGACGGCGCTGGACCGTTTTATGGCCGATAACGGCATTACGCACAGCTTCATGACCACGCAGGTGGGCGTGATGTATGAGAAGTACTTCCCGCAGAATCCTTCGCTGAAACACCTTTCCGTGGGGGGCGAAAAGCTGGTGTCCGTGGACCCGCCGCAATATGCCTTCCACAACGGCTACGGCCCCACCGAGTGCACCATTTTCTCCACCGTCTTTGACGTGAAGGCGCGCGAGGAGAACATTCCCATCGGCCATCCGCTGGACAATTATTGCCTGTACGTGACGGACCGCCAGTTCCGGCGCCTGCCGGTGGGCGCGCCCGGTGAGCTCATCATCGCCGGTGCGGGCGTGGGACGCGGTTATCTGAACCAGCCGGAGAAGTCGGCGGAGAGCTTCATTGACAATCCGTTCTGTCCGGGCATGCGGGCGTACCGCTCCGGCGACATTGTGCGCTACCGGCCGGACGGAAATATTGAGTTTGTGGGCCGACGGGACTCCATGGTGAAAATCCGCGGCTTCCGCATTGAGACCAAGGAAGTGGAGGCGGTGCTGCGGGAGATGCCAGGCGTGCAGGACGTGACCGTGCAGGCCTTTGACAAGCCGTCCGGCGGCAAGTTCCTGGCCGCGTATGTGGTGATGGAGGGTACGTTGGACGCCAAGGCGGCCGGCGCCTTTATCCGCGAGCGCAAACCGCCGTACATGGTGCCGGAAAGCTTCAACCAGATAGACAAGATTCCGCTGAACGTGAACCAGAAGGTGGACCGCAAGGCGCTGCCTGCCCCTGCCCTGCGTTCCGTGGCGGAATATGTGGCGCCGGAAACGCCCCTGGAGAAGACCCTGTGCGACATTTTTGCCTTGGTGCTGGAAATGGACCAGGTGGGCGTCACGGACAACTTCTTTGACCTGGGCGGTACGTCGCTGGTGGTGACCAACGTGCTGGTTGCGGCCCAGAAAGCCGGTCTCACCTTTGCCTATGCCGACGTGTTTTCGCACCCCACGGCGCGCAGCTTAGCGGCGTTCATAGGCGGCGGCGAAGTCCAGACGGAGGTGAGCGTGAAAGACTATGACTATACGGCCATCCATGACCTGATGGCCGCCAATACGCTGGAAGCCTTCCTGAAGGGCGAGCGGCAGGAACTGGGCAAGAACATCCTTCTGACGGGCGTTACCGGCTTCCTGGGCATCCACATCCTGCGGGAATTGCTGCTGGGTACCCCGGAGGACACCGTCATCTGGTGTCTCATCCGTTCCCGCAAGGCCGGTTCCACCACGGGCTGGCTCAAGGAAATGCTGGTGTACTACTTTGAGGAGGACTTTTTCCCGCTCATGGGCAAGCGCATCCGCATTGTCCGGGGCGATATCACCGAGCCGGAGGTGTTCCAGTCCATCCTGGACTCCGGCACGCCCATCGACCTGGTAATCAACAGCGCCGCCAATGTGAAGCACTTCTCCAAGGGAACGGACATCGAGGACGTGAACTACGGCGGCGTCAAGAACGTGGTGGCTTTCTGTGAGCGGTGCCATGCCCGTTTGGTACACATTTCAACGGAGAGTGTGGGCGGCACCACGCCGGGCATCCAGCCGGTGGTGTTCAATGAGAAGGAGCTGTATTTTGGCCAGAAGACCGGCAACCAGTATGTGCATTCCAAGTTCCTGGCGGAACGGCACATCCTGGAGCACATGGTAAACGGCACCATCAACGCCAAGATTATCCGGGCGGGAAACCTGTCACCGCGTACGTCCGACGGCGAGTTCCAGATGAACCTGAACGGGAACGCCGCCATGGGGCGCCTCAAGGCCTGCAAACGGCTGGGGATGGTGCCTTATGCCACGCTCACCGCCAGGATGGAATTTACACCCATCGACGAGGCCGCCCGTGCCGTGGTGCTGCTGAGCACGACACCGCGTGAGACCTGCGTGCTGCACCTGTCCAACAACCACCTCATCCCCATGGAGGATGTGCTGAGCCGGCTGTCGCTGGTAGGGGAGAACCCGCTCAAGTTTGTGGAGCTGGAAGAATTCAACGCTACGCTCTCGCAGGCCATGAATGACCCGGCCCTGGCGCCGGAACTCTCCGCCCTGGTGGCCTACAACCAGGCTCCGGACAAGGAACCGCAGGTGGTGAACTGGCCTTCCACGCAGTTTACGGTGCAGGTGCTCATGCGCCTGGGCTTCCACTGGACGGCCACCAGCGCGGCCTACCTGGACCAGATGTTCGACAACTTGCATAGCCTGAATTACTTTGACTAGTCAAAATTTTTGTACCTTTGCAACTTGTATGAAACGCATTGCGCTCATATGGCTCGCTGTTTTGCTGGCACTTCCGTTATCGGCCCAAAAGAAGGTGGAGAGCGATACCATTGTGTTTACGCCGCAATGGACGGCGCAGGCGCAGTTTGCCGGCTATTATGTGGCAAAAGAGCTGGGCTTCTATGAGGAGGAGGGGGTGAAGGTACAGATTGTCCACCCCAATGCCACGCAGAGCGCAGAGAGCCGCATCCGTGCCAACATGAGCCAGGCCACTACATTGCAGTTGGCGCAGGCGGTGGAAATTGTTGCCAATGGTGTTCCGCTGGTTAACCTGCTGCAAACGTCCATGAACAATGGCATGGTGGTGATTTCCCGCAGGGGAAAGAATCCCATGGAACAGCCGGGGGCCAAGGTGGGCATCTGGGCCGGGGGCTTCACGCAGCTGCTGGAAAGCGTGGCGGTGGAGGCCAACCTGCATTTTGAATGGATTCGGGCCGCCAACATGGTGAACCTGTATATTGCCGGTGCGGTGGATGCCATTGTGGCCATGACCTATAATGAATATTATCAGGTGAAGCAGGCGGGGTTCAATGTGCCGGAAAACTGCATGTACCGCCTGGCAGACCACGGCTTCAACATTCAGGAGGACGGCCTGTACGTAACCCGTTCCTACTATGAAAAGCACCGGGAGCAGGCGGAGAAATTCGCCCGTGCCAGCCGCCGGGGCTGGGAATACACGGCCGCCCATCCGGAGCAGGCGCTGGACATTGTGATGCGCTACGTGGAAAGGAACCATATCGCCACTAACCGAATCATGCAAAGCCTGATGCTCAAGGAAATCCTGAACCTGCAGAATGACCCGGATTCCGAAAAAATGGAGTACCGCATCCGCCCGGACATGTTGCAGCAGGCCAACGATATTATGCTCAAGGCCGGTCTTATTCCGCGTCCCGTTACCCTGGAAGAGTTATGCAGATAGCCGATATCAAACGCGCACGCCAGTCTTTGTCGGCCCGTCTGAGCCGATGGATTGTGTTTTTTGCCGCTGCCATTTTTGTGGCGGCGCTGGGGTACATGGCCGTAGTGGCCAGAAAGGCTGTCCGGAAGGAGGCTGTTTTGGGCGCCAACCGCGTGCTGGACAATACGGTGCTCCGCGTAAACGGTATCCTGGAAGACGTGGAGCTGGTGGCAGACAACCTGGAGGGCCGCATTTATCAGAATCTGGACAATCCGGACGCCATGTTCGACCTGTCCCGTGAGGTTGTAGCCACCAATGCGTTCCTCAATGGCTGCTCCATCTCCTTCGAGCCGGACTATTTCAAGGAAAAGGGGCGCTATTTCTCCGCCTATTCCAACCGGATTGGCGCAAACGTGTACACCCAGCAGGAAGGGAATGACAGTTACCAGTATTTTTACCTGGACTGGTATCTGCTGCCCAAGCTCATGGGCCAGCCCTGCTGGACGGAACCCTATACGGACCAGGAGGAGTTTGACGACAAAATCATGGACGCCAAGATGATAGTCTCCTACTGCAAGCCGCTTATCGGAAACGACGGCAGTTTTGTGGGGGCGCTTTCCCTGGATATTTCCCTGGAATGGCTGTCCAATACCATATCGTCCGTAAAACCGTACCCTAACTCGTATTCCATCTTGGTGGGTCGCGGCGGCACTTTTTTGGTGCACCCGGACCCGGAACGGCTCTTTTACCAGAGCATTTTCACGGAAGGGCTCGTGAGCCCCAATCCGGAAATCAGGAAGCTGGGGGAAGACATGCAGGAGTGGAAGGCTGGCATGCAGGAAATCCGCATGGAACAGGTGGACTGCTTCGTGTTCTACAAGCCCATGATGACCACCGGCTGGAGCGTTGCCATCATGTGCCCGGAGAAGGATATTTTCGGCGGTTTCCATCGGTTGCAGAACATGGTGATTGCCATTGTGCTCCTGGGTCTTCTGCTTATGTACCTTGTTTTCTCCCGCGTAATCCGTAAGCAGCTGGAACCGCTGCATGCTTTGGCCGTGCAGGCGGAGACCATTGCCTACGGTAACTTCAACACGGTGCTTCCCAAGACCAGGTGGGACGACGAAATTGCTGTCCTCACCCGCTCCTTCGGTGAAATGCAGACCTCCTTAGTGAAGTATATCGACGAACTTACCACCACCACCGCCAAGAAGGAGCGCATTGAGGGGGAACTGCAGATTGCCCGTTCCATCCAGATGGACATGGTGCCGCGCACGTTCCCGGAGCGGACGGACATTGACTT
Organism: Bacteroidales bacterium UBA3764; assembly: GCA_002371115.1. Taxonomy (GTDB): domain Bacteria; phylum Bacteroidota; class Bacteroidia; order Bacteroidales; family UBA932; genus Cryptobacteroides. The sequence continues at coordinate 13,422 of DFFY01000034.1, read as the reverse complement.
GCATGCGTTCATGGAACCGGCAAAAGAGGTGGGGGGAGACCTGTACGACTACTTTATCCGGGACGGGCAACTGTACTTCTGCGTGGGCGACGTGAGCGGAAAGGGCGTTCCTGCCAGCTTGTTCATGGCCGTTGCCTGCAACTTGTTCCGCGTGCTGTCCTGGCAGGGCAATTCTCCGGAAGAAGTGGCCCGTCAGATCAACAACGAGATGTCCCAGCACAACGAGCAGCTCATGTTTGTGACGCTGTTTATCGGCCGCCTGGACCTCAAGAGCGGCCGCCTGGACTTCTGCAACTGCGGCCACAATCCGCCCGTGCTCTTTACGGGGGAGCCGCATTTCATGACTTGCGAGCCCAATACGCCCATCGGCATTATGCCGGGCTATGTCTTTGAGGGTCAAACGCTTGAAAACATGCACGGGGTACGCATGTTCCTGTACACGGACGGCCTGAACGAGGCCGAGAACCTGAACCACGAAGAGTTTGGGAACGAGCGTATGATGAACGCCCTGGCGGCGCTTTCCCCTTCAGAAAAGGCCCAGGGCGTTGTAGAGAAGATGCGTGCCGCCGTGGCGTCGCATGTGGGTATGGCGGAGGCCAGCGATGACCTCACCATGCTGTGTATTCAGCTTTCTTAGGCCAGGCCGCCGTGCAGGGCGTAGTCGGCCTTCACTTCTTCATAGAAAGCGGCGAGGGAGGTGCGGTAGTACGGCTCCAGCCAGAGGAGGCCGATGCCGGCGGTGAGGAGACTCAGGAAGAACCAGCCAATAAAACTGAGCTGCAGCCAGAACAGGTCGAACTTGTGGCCGCGCATCATGAAGCGGCTGCGGTCGATGGCCTCGCCTGCGGTGAGTTCCGGATTTTCTTCCAGGATAAAGGGTGTCATGGCATAGGAATAGGCCTTGACGATACCCGGAATAAGGAACAGGAGACTCCACAAGGCAATGAAAATGACCATGAGCAGTGCGCCCCAGACCTTGTGCCAGTAATTGGAGAAGGCGATGTGTACCGTGTTGTACATCAGGTTGTTCTCCTTGGCCACCAGCAGGCGGCGGAAGGCGTTGGCAAAGCCGATGCCAAAGGGAAGCAGCAGGAAAATCTCCAGGAGAGTGGTGACGCCGGAAGTCCCGTTGGCGTGGCGCTGCAGGGCCATGTATTCCGGACTTTGGATAAGGGAGGCCATCTGGGAGACGGAACGCGTTCCGCTGACATTTTCCTTGGTAAACTCCGTCATTTTTACACCGCTATAGGCCGAAGGACCGGAAATGGCTGCGGCAATGAGCACATACACCAGCGTAACGATAACGGCTTTTCCCCAGTTGCCGCGGAGGGCCGTCAGGGCTTCATTTTTGAAAAATTGGTTGGTTTTCATGCGTAAATACTTGTTTCCTATTGACAAATTTACGCTTTTTTTGGATATTTGTGCAACAAAACGTTTAAACTATGACTTGGATTATCATCATCGCCGTTGTGGCAGTACTGGTACTGTGGGTTATTTCCGTCCAGAACAAGCTCGTGAAGAGCGACGAATTCTGCAACAATGCCCTCAAGCAAATCAACGTGCAGCAAATCAGCCGTTATGACGCCCTGCAGGCCCTCATCAAACTTACCCGGGAGTATGCCTCTTATGAGGCCGAGACCCTCCAGAAGATTGTGGATGAGCGCAAAATCACCTCTTCGCCCGCTCCTACGGCTGCTCAGATCAACGCCAACGAGCAGGCCCTGAAGGAAATTGGCGCCAAACTCATTGCCGTGGCAGAGGCCTATCCCGAACTCAAGGCCAACCAGAACTACCAGCAAACCATGCAGAGCATCGAGAAGTATGAGGAAAACGTGCGCCTGTCCCGTATGACCTACAACGACAGCGTCACCCGTTTCAACCAGCAGGTGCGTTCCTTCCCGGCTTCCGCCGTGGCCGGCATGCTGGGCTTTGCCAAGCGTGACTACCTGGCGGAGGATGCTTCCAAGAAAGACTATCCTACCATTTAATATGAGGCGCCTGTTTGCCTTTTTAGCGGCCGCTGTCCTGGGATTCGGGGCGGCGGCGCAAAGCGTTGACACCATCCGCGACGTCAACATCCGGGTAGAGCTCCGGCAGGACGGTTCCGCCTGGATTACCCAGGAGTGGGACGTGAAGGTGAACGGTTCCGGCACGGAGTGGTACATGCCCGTGAGCAACCTGGGTTCCATGACGGTGAGCGACTTGCAGGTGTCGGAAAACGGCACGCCGTATGAGGCGTTGGGGGAGGACTGGGACATCCATCGTTCCCGCAGCTGGAAGGAAGGGAAATGCGGTATCGTCCCCAAGGACAATGGCGTGGAACTGTGCTGGGGTTTGGGGCAGGAAGGCTGGCACCTGTGGACGGCGCGCTTTTACGTGACCGGTCTGGTTCAGGCCTATGACGACGCGGACGCCTTCAATTTCATGTTCGTGAACCGGGGCCTGTCACCGGCGCCGGAGCACGTGCGGGTCACCATCGTTCCGGCGTTTGAATGCCCCGTCTGGACCACCGACAACACGCGCGTGTGGGGTTTTGGCTTCTATGGCGATATCAACGTGGTGGACGGCGCGGTGGTGGAGGAATCGTCCGAAAGCCTTTCTTCCATGAGTGCGGTCATTGCTTTGGTGAAGTTTGAGAAGGGAATGTTCCTGCCGTCCGTGGTGGCGGGCGGTCCGTTCCAGGACCTGCTGGACCGCGCGCTGGACGGCAGCGCCTATGAGGAGGACGGCCCCCCCGTGTGGTTCCTTGTCATCTTTGGTCTATGCTTCGTGGCGTTCATTGGTATCTGTTTGTATATAGTGGTGGCATCGGCCCTGGGATACAAGTGGAGCAAGAAGCTGTTCGGCAAAACCAAGATCGACGGCTGGTACCGCGACGTGCCGCTGGAGGGAAACCTCCTGGCCGCCGAGTATCTGCTGGTGAAAGGCAAGCGTTTTGGCACCGTGGCAGAGGCGCAGAACATCATCGGCGCCATGTTCCTCCGCTGGATTATGAACGGAGACCTGCTGGTGCAGCCGGATCCCAAGGACTACAAACGCGTGAACCTGCTGTTCAAGAGCGAGAAAGTATCGGCGGACGATGTAGAGCAGGACCTTTTTGACTGGGCGCGCAGTGCGGCGGGGGACAACCTCCTGCTGGAAAAGAACGAGTTCGAGAAGTGGAGCAAGCAGAACGCCGCCAAGATGGCCGGCTGGCCGGACCGTGCCGTGGCCCGGGGCAAAACCTGGTTCCACAACAAAGGCTATTTTACCAAGGACGGCGTATGCTCTCCCCAGGCGGCCGTGGAGGCCTGTCACGTGGTGGAATTCCGGAATTTCCTGAAGGACTTTACCCTGAGCGACCAGCGCGGTGCCCAGGAAGTGAGCCTGTGGAAAGAGTACCTGGTGTATGCCCAGCTCTATGGTATTGCGGACCAGGTGGCCAAACAGTTCAAAAAACTGTATCCGGCGGAGTTTGCCATGGTGGCGCAGTCCTCCGGCATGGATGTCACCACCATGATTTACACCATGAACTGGACCAACAGCATGAGCACGCGTGCGTTCAACAATGCGGCGCAGCGGGCCGGCAGCATCTCCGGCATGGGCGGCCACACCTCCTTCGGCGGTGGCGGCGGCTTCTCCGGCGGCGGTTTTGGCGGCGGTGCCCGTTAGTTGTTCAGATTGAGAATACCATCCGGGATGTTCAGCGTGAGCGTCCCGGTTTTTTGGTCTATGGAGACGATGAGATCCTCGTGGAAGGGGATGAGAACCTGCTCGCCGTCCGGGCGTTCCACCCAGAGGCAGGGGTTGCCGGGGATGTCCTCGTAGTCCACTACGGTGCCCACGGCCTGGCCGTCCGCGTTGCACAGCGTCCAGCCCACCAGGTCTTCTTCCGCGTCTTCCTCAAAGTAGTCCGCATAGACAGCTTGTCCGGCCAGTTCGTCGGCGTCCTTCAGTGAGCGGACGCCGGTAAGACGCACCAGGGCCCGGTTGGTCCCTTTGGGCGTAAACGACTCAAAATAAAAGGGAACCGGCAGTCCATCGAATGCGATGAATACCGGTTCCTGAAGGTCCATATCCTCCGGGGCGACGTCGAAAAAGCTCAGGAGCAGTTCGCCATCGGTCCCGTTGGATTTGAGTACCTGGGCTACTCGCAGCATTATTCTGCCGGAGCTTCCACGGGTTCGGCGGCGGGAGCCTCTGCAGCGGCTTCTTCGGCGGCCTTGGCGGCAGCAGCTTCAGCTTCTGCTTTCTTGGCGGCAATAGCCTTTGCACGGGCCTCGTTCACCTCGGTCTCGTGTTTCTTGGCGGCCTGGGCCTTGGAGATGGCCTCGTTCTTGAGACCGCTCTTCTTGGCAGCGATTTTCTCGTCGCGCTGGGCTTTCCAAGCGGCGAATTTGGCGTCTGCCTGGGCCTCGGTGAGGGCACCCTTGGCTACGCCTTCTGCCAGGTGTTTGCGCAGCAGCACACCCTCATAGGAAAGGATGCGGCGTGCGGTGAGCGTGGGCTGGGCACCTACCTTGAGCCAAGCCAGTGCTTTTTCACCGTCCAGGACGATGGTGGCAGGGTTGG
>DFFY01000034.1:0-8737 GCA_002371115.1 Bacteroidales bacterium UBA3764 | reverse complement strand
CGAAATTCTTCTTTCCGTGGCGCTGGAGTCTGATTTTAACAGCCATTGTGAATCTGTTTTTAATAATTAAACGTATTCCCCCAACTCGTGGGAGCCTGCAAATATAGTAATTTTTGGGATTATAGACAAAAAAGTGCTAAAAAGTTTTGGGAATTCAAAAATGCTCATTATCTTTGCAGTCCCAAATCAAGCGGGTGTGGTGAAATGGTAGACACGCCACTTTGAGGGGGTGGTGGGCATTAGCCCGTGGAAGTTCGACTCTTCTCACCCGCACAAAAGACCGACTCTTCAAGAGCCGGCCTTTTTATTTTTAGAAGGGCAGCGGATAAATTGAACCCCCGGTGCTTCACAGCAACGGGGGCTCTCATTCTAACCTAAAAACTTAACCTATTAAAAAAACTATTCGGCAGGCTTAACTGCTAAATCCGTGCCAAACTCGTTCTTTTTAATGGCTTCGTTGAGTTCTTTGTTGGGGCGGACGGACAGGATGCGCACCTCCTGCACGGGCCTGTCCATTCGGTCTGTACGCACGCTGGCAATTTTGTCGATGACATTGAGCCCGGCCACGGTTTCCCCGAATACGGTGTACTCGCCGTCCAGGTGCACGCAGTTGTCCGGATTCTGCACCAGGTAGAACTGGGAGCCGCTGGAGGCCTTGAAGGGATTGGCCAGGTCACCCACGCGGGCCGCCGCCAGCGCGCCTTTTTTGTGCCGATGCAGGGGAGCGCCCGCCGCGTCGCGCATCTCCGCAGGGATGGTGTATTTGGGCCCTCCTTCGCCGTATTTGTCCACCAGCGCCGTATCTTTGGTGAACGGGTCTCCGCCCTGGATCATGAATCCGTAAATGACGCGGTGGAACAGGAGGCTGTCGTAGTATCCGGACAGTGCCAGTTTCTCAAAATTGTCCCGGTGCCGGGGCGTGTCCTTGTACAGTTTTACCCGGATGGTGCCCAGGTTGGTGACAATATCAAAAACGGGCTCCGCCGGAAGGGTTTCCGCCGCCTTTTTGGCGGCTATGGTGTCGGTGGGTTCTACCGTGAGTTCTTCGACCGCCTGGACTTCTTTGCTCCTGCTTTTGCAACCGGCCATCAAGGCCAGAATGAGCGCAACATACAGATACTTCTTCATATTCTTTCCATTTCTTTCGGCAAAAATAGTTAATTTTGTACAACTATGGCAAAAAATCCTTTGAAACAGCTCGCAGGGGAAACTGCGATTTACGGCTTCAGTTCCATCCTGGCCCGGGTGCTTAACTTCCTGTTCGTCCCCATCTACACGCGCATGCTCACCCAGGTGCAGTACGGGGTGGTTACGGAATTCATGGCCTATATCGCCATCCTGCAAGTGGTGCTGGTGCTGGGTCTGGAAACCGGTTGTTTCCGTTTTGCCAATAAGGAAGGGGAGGACCCGCGGAAGGTCTATTCCGGCGCACTGCTTACGGTTTTTGGCCTCAACCTGGCCTTCCTGGCCTGCATGGTGGCGTTCGCGGACCCCATTTCCTCCGCGCTGGGCTACGAAGGCTACCGTGCGCTCATTGTGTATGTGGCGGCCATCCTGTTCTGTGACAGCATAACGGCCATCCTCTTTGCCAAACTGCGGCAGGAACACAAGGCCGTGAAGTTCGCCGTGCTAAAAACCGTGAAAATCCTCACGGAAACCGGCGCCAACCTTCTGCTGTTCTTCGTGTATCCCGCCCAGCCGGACTTCACCTATCCCATTTTTGCCATTTTCATCAGCTGTGTGCTGTGCCTGGTGCTGTTTGTCCCGGATATCCTGCGGCTCCGCCTTATCTGGGATTCGGGCGTGGTCGGGCGCATGCTGGCGTACTCCCTTCCGCTCATGGTGGCCTCGCTGCCGGGCGTGGCCAACGACTTCCTGGACCGCGTGCTGTTCCGTTACTTTGACACCTCTTCCGAGGCCTGGCGGGCTTCCCTGGGCGTTTATCAGGCGGCCGTGAAGCTGGCCGTCATCATGAACCTGTTCATCCAGATGTTCCGCTATGCGGCGGAGCCGTTCTTCTTCCAGCGCGCGCGGGACAAAAATTCCAAGGAACTCTATGCGGTGGTGATGGAATACTTCACGGCTTTCTGCGGCCTGGTGTTCCTGGGGGTAATCGGCTATATCGACATTATTTCCCTTTTCCTGGGACGGGATTTCCGTGTGGGCGTGGGTGTGGTGCCCATTATGCTGCTGAGCTACATGCTGCTGGGCATGCTCTTCAACGTGTCCATGTGGTACAAGCTTTCCGGTAAAACCAACATGGCCATCTGGATAACGTTGACGGGCCTTCTGGTCACCACCGTGGTGAACGTGGTCTTCATGCCGCGCTATTCCTATTGGGCGTCGGCCTATGGCCACCTGGCCAGCTACCTGGTCATGTTCATCCTGAGCGCAGCGCTGGGCGCCAAGTACTATCCCATCCCGTACAAATGGCTGCGCCTGGGCGTCATTATCCTGCTGATGGGCGCTGCATACGCGGGCATTCGCCTGTGCGACGGCGCCATCGACCCCATGTGGGGCCGACTGGGCGTGAATACCGTGCTCATTCTGGCGTATTGCGGCGCCGCGTGGCTGCTCCTCAGGCGCAGACCTATTCCTGCTTAGCGGATGGCAGGCGCTCCAGGCCCATGAGCCCGCGGCAGTCCAGCGAGTAATTGACGCCCATGGCGTCCAGCAGGCGGAACGTATGGTCCAGCGAGGCGTCGAAGCGGGCGTAGTCCTTCTTGTCAGCCGCGCACCATTGTACTTCTGAAAGCGCGCACAGGCGCGGCAGCAGCATGTATTCCAGGTGTTCCGGCGTGGCGATGTACTCTGTCCACAGGTTGGCCTGTACACCCAGGATATGGTCTTCCGTGCCCGGCTCAATGCCCTCGAACGGCTCATAGCCGTACACGTGCTCCAGCGGCTGGTATCCGCCGATAGCAAAAGGCTCCAGTTCCTGCTCGTCGCTCTGGTAGAAGTCAAAGTACAGATGTGAATACGGCGTCATGATGGCGTCGAAGCCCTTTCTGGCGGCGGCGACACCACCGGCAATGCCCCGCCAGGACATCACGGTAGCGCCTTCCGTCAAATTGCCTTCCAGGACCTCGTCCCAGCCGATAATCTTGCGTCCGTGGGCGTTGATGAACCGTTGCACGCGGTCCGTCACATAGTTCTGCAGAAGGTGCTTGGCCTGCGGGCCTTTCCGGATGCCCAGCGTCCTCATGCGGGCGGCGCATTTGGGGCACACGTCCCACGGGTCCGGGCGGTCCGGCTCCGCATCGCCGTTGAAACATTCGTCGCCGCCGATGTGGATGTACTCGGACGGGAAGATGTCCATTACCTCGCTCAGCACGCCCTCCAGGAAGGGGAAAATGGCGTCGTTGCCGGCGCAGAGGATGTCCTTGGCCACGCCCCAGCGGGTCCACACCTCATATGGACCGCCGGTACAGCCCAGTTCCGGGTAGGCGGCCAGCGCGGCAACCATGTGTCCGGGCAAATCCACCTCCGGTATCACGATAATGCCTCTTTCGGCGGCATATTCCACCACTTCCCGGAGTTCTTCCTGCGTGTAGTAGCCGCCGTAGCGGATGCCGTCGTTGCTGCCCCAGTCTTTCTTGATCACGGTGCCGTTGCGCCAGGCGCTCACTTCCGTGAGTTTGGGATAGGCCTTGATTTCTATGCGCCAGCCCTGGTCGTCCGTCAGGTGCCAGTGAAAGCGGTTGAGTTTGTAGGCCGTCATCACGTCCAGGTAGCGTTTGGTTTCCTCGATGCTCCAGAAGTGGCGCACCGGGTCCAGGTGCATGCCCCGGTAGGCAAAGCGCGGCTGGTCCTGTATCTGCACATACGGCAGCACCCAGTCCGCTTTGGCCTTCCTGTCTCCGTAAATGGCCGGCGGCAGCATTTGCTTCAAGGTTTCGCAGGCATACACAAAGCCGTTCAGGGCCGATGCTTCCACCACCACACCGTCGGCATTGACGCTGATGGTGTACTGCTCGGCGGCCATGGCCGGGTTGAAGCAAAAACGGATGCCGTCTTCGCCGCGCCTGGTTTTGACGCCCGTGGCGGTTTCCAAGGCCTGGACAAAGCGTCCTACGGCTTTCTGCGAGCGATCGTCCAGTGCCGGGTCCACGGCTACGGCAACCCCTTTCACGGGGAAGGCACCGTCCGACAGGGTGACATCGGCCGGCATGGGAATCACGTGGAAAGCCTGCGGCTGAGGCTTTGCACAGGCGGCCAAGAGGGCCACGGAAAGGAAAAGAGCAAGGTGTTTCATATAGAATGTGGTTTAATACAAGATGAGTCCCAGCGCGGCGCCGGCAAGAATCACATAAATGGGGTTCACTTTCCCCCAATATCCGGCCACGAAAGCCCCGCCCAGCAGGCACCAGCTTTTCCAGTCCGGAAAGTTCTCAGACACCACCTGCAGCTGCGGTACCGTGCCCGTCCAGGTGGTTTTGACAATAAGAATGACGGCAGCGGCGCCGATGAGCCCCGCCACGCAGGGCTTGAGCCAGTCCATGGTGCCCGCGTACAGCCGGGAGGTGCGGAAGCGCTCGTAAAAACGGACTATCACAAGGACGATGAAAAACGACGGCAACATGAGCGACAGGGTGGCGGTAAGCGAGCCGCAGACGCCCAGCATCTGGCTTCCGGTGGCGTTGAACAGCACGTCGTAGCCCACATAGGTGGCGCTGTTGATGCCGATGGGTCCCGGCGTCATTTGGCTGACGGCCACAATGTCCGTGAAGGTGCTCTCGGAAATCCAAGCGTGCTCCACCACCACCTGGTTCTGGATGAGGGAGAGCATGGCGTATCCCCCGCCGATGGTGAAGGCGCCAATCACAAAGAAGGTCCAGGCCAGCTGGCCGAAAAGCATCAAAATATCCATCATCTTTCCTCCGTCATTCCCGGCCCCGACCGGGAATCTCTTTTCATCCGATAATAGGTAATGCTGAATCCCAGCACAATCACGCATAGGATAATATAAATGGGGGAGACATTGAGGAAGGCCACCAGCACCAGCGACACAAGGGCCAGCAGCCAGGTCCACACGTTTTTGCAGGACCCCCGGGCCATGTTCACCATGGGCACGGCGATGAGGGAAATCACCACCGGCCGGATGCCCTTGAATGCCCGCTCTACGTAAGGGTTGTCCTTGAAGGCGGAAAAGAACATGGCGATGCCAAGGATTATCAGGAACGAGGGAAGGATGCTGCCCAGGGTGGCGGCCACGCTGCCCTTGAAGCCGCGCAGCTTGTGCCCGGCAAAGATGGAGATGTTCACGGCCATGACGCCCGGCGCGCTTTGCGAGAGCGCAACGATGTCCGGGAGGTCATCGTCCGAAATCCAGCCCCTCCGCGACATTTCCGCCTGGATGATGGGAATCATGGCGTATCCGCCGCCGATGGTGAAGGCGCCGATTTTGGCAAAGACCCAAAATAGCTGCCAAAGGGAAACTTTCTTTTCCATAGTCTTGCAAAGATACAAAAAACTCTTGCTATCTTTGTATGCTATGAAGAAACTAATGACCATCACCCTGGCCCTCTGTGCCATTTTTTCCTTGCAGGCCCGCAAACTGGAGCCCTGGCAGGACCCTAACGTGTATCAAGAAAACCGCCTGCCCATGCGGGCCACTTTTACTACCGACCAGCAGCAAACCCTGTCGCTGAACGGCCGCTGGCGTTTCCACGGCAGCCCGTCGGTGGAAAGCCGCCTGAAGGGCTTCGAGGCCATTACCTATAACGACGCTTCCTGGCGGGAGATGCCCGTGCCCGGCATGTGGCAGCTCAACGGCTTCGGGGATCCGGTGTACGTAAACGACGGCTATGCCTGGAAAGGTCTCTCGCCCAAGACGCCGCCCATCGTCCCGGAAAAGGGAAATTACGTGGGACAGTACCGTCGCGTCTTTGACCTGGATGCTTCCTGGGAGGGCAAGCCGGTGTACCTGTGCATTGGCAGCGCCACCTCCAACGTGCGGGTGTGGATCAACGGCAAAATGGTGGGCTACAGCGAGGACAGCAAGCTGGAGGCCCGCTTCGACGTCACCAAATTCGTACGTCCCGGTCTCAACGTCATCGCCATGGAAATTTTCCGCTGGTGCGACGGCACCTACCTGGAGGACCAGGATTTCTGGCGCCTGAATGGCATCGCGCGCGGCATGTACCTCTATACGCGTGAAAAGAGCCGCCTGGAGGACGTCCATATCCTTGCCGATGCCGACGGCAACCTCACCGTCCAGGCGGAAGTCACTTCCGGTATCGCCTCGGTAAAGGGTATCCTTGCCGATGCTGCCGGTGCGCAGGTGGCCGCTTTCTCCGCCCCCGTGAAGAGGGGAAAGGCCCATGCGCGCGAGATTGTGAACGGTGTCCGGCTGTGGAGCGCGGAAAATCCGTATCTGTACACCTTGAAGGTGAGCGCCTGCAACGGTGCCGGAGAGGTGGTGGAAAGCACGTCCTTCGACGTGGGTTTCCGCAGTGTGGAAATGAAAGGCGGGCAGCTTCTGGTGAATGGCCGTCCGGTACTTATCAAGGGCGCCAATCGGCACGAACTGGGCCCGGTGAAAGGATATGAGGTGTCGGTGGCGGACATGATCCGCGACATCCGTATCATGAAGGAACTCAATATCAATGCGGTGCGCACCTGCCACTATCCGGACGACCCGGTATGGCTCTCGCTGTGCGACAAATACGGCCTGTACGTGGTGGACGAGGGAAATATCGAGTCCCACGGCATGGGCTACAAGGACGGTGTCACCCTGGCGCAGGACCCGCAGTTCCGGGCCGCCCACCTCATCCGCGACCAGCGCATGGTGCAGCGGGACTTCAATCATCCTTCCGTCATTGTCTGGAGCATGGGCAACGAGGCCGGTGTCGGCCCCAATTTCATGGACTGTTACGCCTGGATCAAGGCCTATGACCCTTCCCGGCCGGTGCAATACGAGCGTGGTCTGAAAGAGCAGTATAGCTGCTCGGACATCATGTGCCCTATGTACGCCTCTCCGGAATGGAGTGAAAAATACGCGGCTTCCAACCCTTCCCGGCCGCTCATCCAGTGCGAATACGCCCATGCCATGGGCAACTCCATGGGCAACTTCAAGGATTACTGGGACCTGGTGCGCAAATATCCGGCCTATCAGGGCGGGTTCATCTGGGACTTCCAGGACCAGGCCCTCTGGAATGGAAAATTCTATGCTTTCGGGGGCGATTATACGGTGGTGGAGCCCTCAGACGGTTCCTTCAACTGCAACGGCATCATTGCCGCAGACCGTTCCCTGCACCCGCATGCCTATGAAGTAAAATACCAGTATAGGAACATTCTTACCAGCGGAACGCCGGAATCCTTGCAGATATACAACGAGTTCTTTTTCCGCGACCTGTCGGACGTGCGTCTGCTTTGGACGCTGGAGGCCGACGGTGAAGCCGTGCGTACCGGAGTGGTGGAAAACCTCGCCGTAAAGCCGCAGGAAACCGCCTATGTCAATTTGGGCTTAGGTGCATTGGATGCTTGGGAAGGTACGCTTACACTCACCGTCCGCTATGTCCTGAAGGAAGCCTGGCCGCTGCAGCCGGCGGGCTCCGAGATAGCCTATGACCAGCTGTTGCTCCGGGACCGACGCCCTGCGCTGATGGAGTATGAAGGCGGCACCGTGGGCATATTCGACAGTTCCAGTACGTTGGTGCTCAGCGGTACCATGGATGCCTGTGGAACGGCCGGGGAGCGCAAAGCGGTCTGGACAGCCACCTTCGACAAACACACGGGCGCGTTGAACTCTTACACCGTAGAACGGAAAGAACTGTTGGCGGCTCCGCTCATGCCTTGCTTCAACCGGGCTCCCGTGGAAAACGATCTGGGGGCCGGCTTCCATTACAAGTTGGGGCTGTGGCGCAATCCTTCCTTCGAAGTGAAAGACTTCACCCTTACGCCGCAGGACGGTTCCTGCCTGATTGAGGTAAAGTATGCCCCTATCGGCGGTGTGGCGGCTGTTTCCGTTTTCTACCGTGTGGGTGCCGACGGCAGCATGAGCATCGTGGAGAGCATGAGCGATGCCGGCGGCCTGGACAACGCTCCGGACCTGTTCCGTTTCGGTATGCGCTTCGCCATGCCCGGCAGCTATGACAGGATAGACTTCTTTGGCCTGGGACCGTGGGAGAACTATATCGACCGTAACAGTGCCGCCCTGCTGGGTCGGTATAAGCAGAAGGTGGCAGACCAATATCATTACGGGTACGTACGCACGCAGGAGTCCGGCACCCATACAGGTCTTCGCTTCTTCCGGGTGCTGGATTTGGACGGAAACGGTTTTGAAGTGGCCTCTGCGCTGGATTTCTCCGCATCGGCCCTGCCTTATTCGCTGGAGCAGCTGGATGTGGCAGCCCCGGAAGGGGATACCAAGCAAAAGAATCACAACGGCCAGTTCGGCGTTCCCCGGCATCCGCAGGAACTGCAGGCCGGCGGAAAGACGTTTGTCCATGTGGACGCCGTCCAGATGGGTGTAGGCGGCGTTACTTCCTGGGGCGCCTGGCCGCTGGAGCAGTACCGCATCCATGCGGCAGAGCGCGAATTCCGCTTTGTCCTCCGTCCGGTGGTGAACCTGTAAGAGGGGCCGTCTTGTCAGTCTGTTTTTTCATGCCCGGCACCGACCGGGCATCTTTTTTCAAAAAAAGTTGCAATTTTTTTTGTCAGTTTAGAAAAGTTTACTACCTTTGCAGTCCCGTTTGAAACGAACGGGACTTTTTACGGCTCATTGACAATATTG
>DFFY01000115.1:2517-17343 GCA_002371115.1 Bacteroidales bacterium UBA3764 | reverse complement strand
CCGCCCAGGATTACGTCTTCGAAGTCAAGACCGGTTTCCCAGCTAAGATCCACGGACAGACCGAGGGTCATGGAAGTGGAACGGAGGTCCGGAACGGTCAGGTAGGCGTAGTGCAGGGAGTTGGGACCAATCGTGAAGGTTGCGGTGGTCATGAAGTCCTGGATGAAGATACGGGGAATCCTCTGGGACCCACCTGCTGCGGTGTAAGGAGGAACGATATGGGTGATGTTACCATTCGCATCCTGATCGGGCCAGGTGATGGTGTTAAGGCCGGCGGCCTCGGGATCAAGCTGACCAATCAGATAGAAGTAACCGCCGTTGCGGATCAGGTTGTGGTTGCCGTAGAAGTCCTTGCCCGAGTCGTTACGGAACTCGAGGGCCACGGCAACCTTGTTCTGATGTGCTGCGGGGGTATATATACCGTTAGCGCCAAGTTCACCGTTGAAATTGTCGAACACAAGGGTGTAGTTGGGGTTGGACTTACCGGTGGCAGGAATGCCCTGGGCATTGGAAGGGATGGCCTTGTCATATACGAAACCGTATTCGTAAGCCTCATCAGGAGTGCCGGCATTAAGTTTCGCGGGAAGGTGGTCCCAGCCGATGGCTGCGGACTGGCCGCCGATGATGATACCGGTAAGGGCGAACATGTTGTCCACGACGTCGATATTGTTGTCCAGTTCTTCGAACTCTCCAACTGCGCCGGGATTGTTCTCTACCTGCACGGCATGGTTGTTATCATGGATAACGTTGCCTGCGTCAGGAGCAAATTTAACCTGGGTTTTCAGTACGGCTACACCATAGTTGATGTTGTACTTCATAGCCACGGCACGGGTACTGGCAGCGACCTTGGTTCCACCCCAGTCACTGCCCCATGCATTCTCATTGCACCACTGGAAAGAATCAAGAGCGGTGCCTGTACCACCATTGCCGGAGCCCTTGGGATAATCAGAAAGGGCCTTGTCATTTGAGGAAGTACGGATAGGGCTGTTACCGAAATAAAGGAGCTCGGCCGGATAGTAGTAGCTCTTTCCGTTGTAGGTAATACCCTGGGTGGGCACGCCGCCTTCCATGCCGGAAACATTGAACTGCTGGGGATAATAGAAAATCTTGGCAGTCTGGTCAAAGGCGATATATGCTGCACCGCGGGGCAGGTTGAAGTTGAAGGGGAAATCCTTGGGTGCGTACTTGGCATCGCTGACGGTGCTCAGCTGGCTCTGGGTGGGCCAGAAAATTTCAGGAGCGTCGTAAATGGATGCATCGATGTGGGGACGGAAAGCTGTTTCTTCGTCGCTCAGATAAGCGGCGAGGATGGAAGCCTGGCTGTTGAATGTTACACTGGTAATTGGAGCGCCGGTATTATTGGTATCGCCAGAGAAGTATTTCAGCGTGCGGTTGAATACCTCATTTGCAAAATACTTGGCCACAGCCTCGCTGGCGTTCAGGGGGGCGGCACAACGAATTTCGTTCAGCACGGTAAGAAGGTCTGCCGCCATCTTACAAGTGGCTTCGCCGGAACCGGCACGGAGTTCGCCATCTGCAGTGCGGATGGTGGTTAACTGCTTGTACAGAGCGCCAAGTTTAACCTCCAGGGGGAAACGGTCTTCTGCAGGGTTATAGGGGCTCTTGCCGTCATTGGAATTATAATCTTCCCACTTGATGCCGCCGGCAGGAATAGTTGCATCAAAGGTGTAAGTTGTGGCTACACCGTTGGGAGCGTCGTCCTTGTTAATCACTACGCCTGCGGCGATATTGTGGTACAAGAGCATGGTCTGGATACCTGCAAACAGGTTCTCCACAATGAGGAACTTCGTGTATTCGCTGTCGGCAAGACGACGGCCGGCCTGGAAATCGGTGCTTCCGCTTGTGGTATTGATATCGTAAGCATCCATGTGACCATAGCAGTCGCTCAGGTTGGCATAACCGTCATAAGCTGTACCAAGAGGAGCACGGCCGTAGAAGAGCAGGGTGTTGGTCTTCAGGGGCAGGGAGAGTTCCAGGATACGACGGTTCTCGGCATGGGAAATCTGGGAAGAGGTAGCCAGCTGGGCCAGGTCGAAGATTTTGCCTGCATCGGCGTCAGCGGGAAGAATACCCTTGTATTCGGCGTCATCTATTGCATAGGTGAACAGCTTGGCATCCACAAGGCCGCGGAAAGCGTTGGAGGAAGTTGCCTGGGTGGCGTCTGCGCTCTGCTTTGTGCGGGCCTGGGTGGCCACGTTGAACACAAAATTGGTTACAACCTCGTTGGTCTCGCGGTTGAAGTTGGGATTGTCTGAACCTTCGACGCTCTCGCGCTGGCAGGATGCTGCCACAAGAACGGCAGCGCCCACAAGGGCCATTTTGATTAAGTTTTTCATAAAAACTACTGTTTTTGGTTGTTGATATAATTGTTGTATTCGTTCAATTCCTGAAGATACTTCTCGTAGTCCCGGGTAGCGCGTTCATGCTCCTCCCATTGACGCAGGAGAGCGCGGGCATCGGGATCTCCGTCGGCCGATGCTTCCCTGAGCAGTTCCAGGGCTTCCTCCGTACGTCCCAGACGGAACAGGGCACTGGCACGGGCTGCTCGGCTGCGGGGTTCGTCCTTAAGGGCTTCCAACTGCCTTAAGGCTTCCTCCGGATCGTTCGCTTCCAGGGCGTCGATGGCCCGGTTAACATCCAGGGCTTTCTTATCGGGGACATAGTTGAAGTACACGCGGATGTAACCGGAATTACGCTGGTCGCCAAGGACGTTGTCCCTGAGGTGGCTGTAAATGTCGCCGCCTTCCAGGACCTTGATCTTGCGCTCACGGCGATCCGGGTCCGGTTCGTTGTCTATGATATCCAGCACTTTCTGCAACTGCTCAACGCTGAGTCCGGCACCGCCGCCGGCAAGGGCCATGTCGTTCACTTCGTCACGGAATTCAGTCCAGGCCTCGCCCAGACCAACGGTTTCGAAGATGGCGTCGGGAACGGGAAGGCGGTCCTGGATATAGGACTGCAGGGCCTTGGCGCGGTTGTCGGCAAGGCGCTTGTTGCGCGGTTGAGGGCCTTCGATTGAGGCCAAACCAACAATCTGGATGCAAGAGACGCTGCTTGTGGTGTCTTTCAGTATGCCGTCGGTGATTTCGATGATTTCGTCCAGGACGGGGCCGTTGTCACGGCTTCGGCCCGGCTCCGAGAAACTGCGCTTAAGATACGACTTGTCCAGTTCGAAGAAAACGTAAAGCGCGCCTTCTTCCTTGCGAAGGATGCGGTCCGGAGTAATGGGCTTATACTGGTAGGAAGGCTTAAGCACCGGGTGCCTGGGGGCGAGCTCTCCGGCCACGCCTTTCCATTCCTCCACCACCGGAGGATGGATTTCCAGCGGTTCGGGTTCGGGGATGATGATGGGAGGGGGCAGGATGGTGTCCGGCATCGGAGGAAGGATTTCGACAATCAGCTCCTCCGTCCTCTTGCGTACGTTGTAGGCAATGTTAACACCCAGCTTCGGCACTACCGCCAGGCCTTTACTCTCCCCAACCAGCTGGCCGCAGTGGTCGCATTCGTACTTGTCAGCCCTGCGGTAACCAAGGGCAGCGCCTGCTTCGGCCTCTATGCGCCAGTGCTTACCAATCCACCAGCTATAGCCGCCGAAAAGGCCCAGACCGGCATAATCGCCCTGAAGACGGTACTGATTTGCCTCAGGATACATGCCGAAGGGGAATTTCATCGCCCCAACGTTGAAGTGAGTGTACACTGCATCGGCGCCGACGAACCAGCCGTCGTACACCTGGTCGAAGTAATATCTTGCTTCCGGAACAATTGCGAAGTTGCGCCAGTGGGTAGGATTCTCGGTATCCCAATCCCAGGCCAGCCAGCGCGGCCATGCCTTGATGCCGGCGTTGGCTCCCAGCGACCAGTGGTCCCCAATAGGGAACTCCAAGCCAATATTGGGCTCCGCAAGGGCGTCCCACAGCAGGTTGGTGCGAATGCTCATCCCCTGCCACCGGCTCACCGTATCACGCGGCGTCTTTTGGGCGTTTTGAGCGAGTCCAAGTTCAGGTAACATTACTACTAGCGCTAACCCTAAAGTAGCGCTTTTAACTATCTTCTTGAAGCTCATTGTTTACATCTACGCAAACACGTTCCAACTCTTTACTACACTACCGTAAAAATCGAAACGAATTTCAAAACAAAGGTACTATTTACAGAAGAAAAAACCTAACCTTTTTTTAAAAAAATGCGTTTTTAACGGCTTTTGGACCATTTTAATCTTCCTCGAACGGCCGAAAAAGGACCTTTCAAATCGTAAGTTCCGTCATTGCTCGTCGATGGTGATGGTATGCGTAAACGAGTCTGTAATGAGGTGTTCCTTCATGTGTTTGCGCGCCCATTTGAGCATGCCGAAGCACAGCAGGAGGATGGCCAGAGCGATGGCGCCGCTCAGTTCCGGGCTTACTTCCTGGGACATGGCAATCCAGTCGTACGTGCCATGGAGCAGCACCGGGTACAGCCACATCTTGATCCCGGCCAGCGGGGCGCGGTAACGGTCAAAATAGTGCAGGGAGAAATAATACCCCATCACCACGGCAAAGCCGAAGTGGCCGGGGATGGCGGTGAGGGAACGGCTGATGCCCACGGTAACCCACTGGGAGCCGGCGCCAATCAGGTATTCCAGGTTCTCGAAGGCGGCAAAGCCCATGCCCACGCACACGGCGTACACAATGCCGTCCATGCGCTCGTCAAACTCTTTGCACTTGCGGAGGAAGAGCCACAGAAAGACCAGTTTGGCCGATTCTTCCGGGATGGCCGCACCAAAAAAGGCGCTGCGGAAGGCATCCAGGCCGGAGTGGATTTCCTGCGGAAACAGGCCCAGGTGCATGAAGGGCACGGAAATGAGCAGCGAGGCAAATACCGACGCTCCTCCATAGAAAAAGGCCTTCACCAGGTTTTTGGTAGGTTCACGCTGCAGGCTGTCCTGCTGGTACACGTAGTAAATGAGAATGAGGGCAGGCAAAACTGCCAAGGCAAACACAGAAAGCATATCGGTTTTCAATTGGACTGCTAAGATAGGCAATTTTCCCCGTTTCCGAAACGCCCAGGCCACATCTATGCAAAATAATTTGCAAATCCGAAAATTCTTAGTACCTTTGCAATCCGCAATTCCGGGCGGTTAGCTCAGTTGGTTCAGAGCACCTGCCTTACAAGCAGGGGGTCACTGGTTCGAATCCAGTACCGCCCACTACCCTACAAAAGCACCGGCGAGTTTTCGCCGGTGCTTGTTTGTTTATTCTATGACGGAGAGGGCGGGACGGGCGGCGGAGTTGGCACGGTAGTGGGGGGCGTAGAGGGATTCTATTTCCACCACGGGGGCCTGGAAGCGGCCGGCCTGCTGCACGTAGAAGGCTTCGGAGATTTCCGTGTTCTCCTCCGGATAAGAGTCAAAATAATACTCCGTGCAGGAAGCCTTTACATTCCTGTAACCCTGCGGTACAAAGCCCCAAACGAAGCCGGAACGCAACGGTCGGATGATGCCGTAGCCAATGTGCCCGGACAACTGGTGCTCCGGTTGCAGAGAGGCCTCACGAGCGGCTGTCAGGCGTACGAAACTGCGGTTCTCGCCGTTCCAAATCTTGTATTTCACCACGATTTTGTCGCCCACGGCCACCGGCTCTCCGGGCTTGAGTTCCTCCTCACTGCCTTCTTTGTAGAATTTCCGCTCCAGTGTGAAGCCGTTGCCGGCTGCCTTTACGGCCTTGAACGGGGCCCGGTAAGTGCCGGACAGGGCCAGCACGCGGGTGTTCATGAGGGCCTGCGTGCCGTCCAGGATGGCGGTGATGGCGTCGATGTACGCCGGTTCAGCGTCCCAGTGCTGGGTCTCCTTCTGGAGCATGAGCCAGAGACGGATGCCGTCGGCAATGGCGGACTCTCCAGCCTTGGCCAGGAGGTCGCAAAGGAGGGCATGGGCATAGGCCTCGCTCTCCAGTAGGCCGCGCCAAGGCATCACTGCATTGGGATAGTAATAGCCACCGGAACGATGCGGAACGGCATATTCCACCAGCGACAGCAAGTCCGCCTGCATGGATTTCTCCAGTTTTACGCGCGTCCCCAGCGACACGCCCCAGCCCTGTGCCAAGGCAATGCCCCCTTCCCGCTCCAGCAGGTTTCGGAGCGTGAGCAAACGCCGGCTCTTCTCCAGAATCTGTCCCTGCAGGCCGCGGCCGTCCTTCTTCCCGGGCGTCAGGTAGTTCTTGGCCCATTTGGCAAACGTTTTAAAGCGCTTCTTCTCCGTTTCCGACACCGGTTTCACCTGAAACGGGACAGCGGCATACAGCGCACGCACGTGCAAGTACTGGGCATCGGAAAGGCCGCCGCACCAGTACGGACGCTCAGCGCCAAACTGAATGGTATCCAAGTATTTAACGGCCGACTTCAAATCGGGGACCTCAAACCCGCGGTCGCGGAGCCTGGCAACGCGCTCCAGCAGCACGGCGGTAATCACTGGCGAGGAATGCATGCCCTCGAACCAGCCGAAGCCGCCGTCCGCGTTGCGGCAGGCGAGGATCCTGGGGAGGAGAGATTCTTCGCTTCGCTCAGAATGACAAAGCACTTGCACGTACCAGGCCTCGGAAAGGGAGAGGACGTCCTTGCCCCGGGGCGCCACGTGCGACGGAATAGCGTCCCGGACCATGTCCAGGACCGTAATTTCCTTCAACGTGGCCGCCGATGCAGGCAGATTCACGAACTGGGAACGCAGGCTTTGCAGCAGGGCGTCCCGATTCATGCCGTCCAGCAGCACGGCGGAATGGGCCTCCGTGAGGGTTTGGGCGGCCGGATAGACCGGCACGGTGACCTGCACGGCGTCGGAGAATTCGGGGGCCTTGAATAAGGCCTTGAAGGTGAGAGATACACTCGCTCCGCCTTCGGCTTCGCTCGGTATGACAACCGGCACGGTGACCCGGAAGCGGTGGCAAACGCTTTCACCGGGCTGCACAGTGACGGGCACCATCTGCGAACTCACGGGCAGGCCGGGCTCCGAAAGCACCAGGGCCATGGTGCCGGACACCGGCTTGTCGCTGATACTGGACACGGTGACGGCCGCCTCATACACATCTCCCTCATACAGGAAGCGCGGTTCCACGAGGCTCACCTTCACGGGCAGGGAAACCACCATCTCGCGCTCCGCCAGCGCATTGTGCATGGCGGCGTCGTGCGCGTATGCACGGACATAGAAGGTGGACAGTTTGTCGGACGTTTTGAAGGTGAAATGCACCGTTCCGTCTGCCTGCGGACGCAGGTGCGGCTGGAAGGTAAGGGCACTGGCAAAGTCGCTGCGAACAGGCGTATCGTCCCCAGCAACGTCATCGGCCGTATCAAGCGTAGCCTTGCTCATGGCCACTTCCGCCTCTTCCTCCACGGCAGCCATATCATACAAGGGCGCGTCGGCCATGGGCGTCGCATTCAGCATCATCTTGCCGCCGGTACGCATCCTGAGCGGCCTGTACCGATGTCCCTCCCCCACGCTACCGCATGCAGGCGTAATCCAAATCTCCGGCACGCCATAGTCGCCCGAACGCACCTGCGGCCAATCGTTCCGTCCAACGGCATCCAGGCTCTTGTCCCAGGCCGCCACCAGTACCTCGGCATCGGTCGCAGTCTGGAGCGTAAACGCATACTGCGTGCCCGGATAAGCCTTGTCCTGGAAGCGCGTGAACTGCAAAGGCAGCGTATATTTGCTTTTCTCCCGCCGATACTCCCAGTCGTAACTCACGGACGCACCGTGCAGGAAGTAGAACACCTGCAGGTGTACCACGTCCGGCCAGGCCTGCCTGTAGGCGAACGTCACATCCTCTATGCGGTTATCGGCAACAAAAACTTTCCTGCTTTCAAGCAGTTGCGCACCGGGACCGTAAACCAGCACCTGGGCATACGCAGCACCTTCGGTTGTGCCGATACGGGCGCGCACCGCATCGCCCTCCGCCACCGTGGAAGCGCCCGGAATGAACACCCGCCGGGCCTGCGGCATGAGCTCACGGGCTTCCGGCAGAATGCAGAACACCGCGAACGTGCTCTCCGCCTGGGCTTTTGCCCCGCTCTTGCTCTCTCCTTCCGCCTGCGCGCGTACCTTATAATAACCCGTGCCCGGCAGTTCCACGGAGAAACTGTTGCCGGAGAGCACCTGACCGGAGGCCAGCGTACTGCCATCGGCAGCCAGCACCTGGAAGCGCACCGGCAGCGGAACCCTGTTTCCATCCGTATCCAGGGCATGCAAGGTCATGCAAAGGGTACTTTGCAAAACCGTATAGCTGGGCATGTACCGCCATTCATCCTCGCGGACTGCGTCCAGTTCCACGTTTGCAGCCCCCTCCACGGAAGCGGAGATTTGCAAGTCCTCCCCCACATAATAGCCCTTGCCGAAGCTGCGGGTTTCGCCGGTGAAATCCGTTACCGTCACCGTGGCATGGTAATAGCCGGTTTTTTGCGTGGGGAAGGCAAAACGGAAGGCGCTGTTGGCATCGGCCTCCTGCGTTCCCTCGAACACCGTCTCGCTGTACCGCTCCACCTTCACGGCGACACGCGCGCCCGTCAGGTTGTGCCCGGAGTAGCTTTGCAGCCGCCCGCTTACGGGGATGCTGTCTCCGGCCATGTAGAATTCCTCCAGCTGGTCGAAGGCCAGTTCATAGGTAGGCAGCACAAATTCATCGACCCGGAAAGAATCGTACGCCAGGCCTTCCACTTCCAGCGAAAAATGGCCGTTGCGGAGGCCCTTGGGCAGGACAAACCGGCCCGATGCCGCGCCCCAGGCGTTGGTGGTAAGTTTCTGTGCAGCAAGCTCATTGCCCTCGGAGTCCTGCAGCCGCACCTGGATGACGCGGTTCTTGCAAACGGACAACTTCAGCGAAGGAACGCCTTCGAACACCACCGCCTTGAAGCG
Organism: Bacteroidales bacterium UBA3764; assembly: GCA_002371115.1. Taxonomy (GTDB): domain Bacteria; phylum Bacteroidota; class Bacteroidia; order Bacteroidales; family UBA932; genus Cryptobacteroides. The sequence continues at coordinate 8,447 of DFFY01000115.1, read as the reverse complement.
GACGGTGTCGCCGGGATGATAGGCCCCCTGGTCCTTGAAAATGCTGCAGCGGACAGCGCTCTTTTCCTGTTCCGGGCGGTATTCCCGCAGGCTCACGGGACGTGACTTCCGGTCCCCGCTCACCGCTACCACTTCATAGTAGCCCTTGCTGTCCATGTCCTTGACAAAGGCCGATGGCAATACGGTGAAGCCGTCCAGCCGGAGCGATGTCCTGGCCACCTGGCGGTCCCCTTTCATCAGAAGGAGCGTGGCCTTGGAAAGGGGCTCGCCGCTGTCATAATCGGCCACGAAAACGGCCGGTCCGCGGCTGTCCGTGCGCGAGGCGATGGACAGCGTATATTGCGTGTAGTTGGTCTGGCTCTGTATCTTGCCGCTCACGGCCTCCACCGTGTAGTCCCCGTCCGCCAGTTCAGGCAGGGCCACAGTAAGGGTATCCGGCACGTAAAAGCTTTCCCCGGGGTTCTTCAACTTCCAGGTTTTCAGGTTCTTTTTGCCCTCCCGGAGCGTCACGTTCACCTGCGGGAGGTTGCGGAGCTGCACCTGCACTTGCCGGTCTTTGATGCTCACCCACACGTCGGTGGCGGTGAGGGTGCCAATAAGGCTCTCCGCACCCAGGCAGGCGGCGGCAATGGTGGCCTCCGCACCGCTATAGGCCTTACGTTCATTTTCCAAGGTCCGGGCCGAGGCGAGCAAGGAGGCGTAGGCCGTACCGGCACCCTTCCCTTTGTCCAGATCCTCCTTCCGCATCTGGAGTAAATCGGCCTTTGGGAACACGGAAACGGCTTTTCCGCTGTATTTTTGCGCCAGCAGGCCCAGCGCCTGACGCTTCTCTTCCCGCTTTTCCTCCGCGTAATAGCGTGCGCTCGCCACATGATACGCCAGCGCGGCCTCCGACGGGTATCGGCCCGCCACTTCCGCCTGCAAGGCTTTATACACTTCGCTGTCTTCCAGTTGGTTACGGCTGCCCAGCAGGCGCCAGAGGACGTATTCGCGGTCATTGTCAATGAAAGCGGGCAGCGCACCGCCGAGGTACCCGCCCACGTCGTTATAAAAAGCCCCCGTGCGGCCTTTGAAGCCGTCCGGGTGGGCCTGTACATAGGCCCAAAGCGCATCGGCAGAGGCATACTGCCATTTGCTCATCCACTGGAACGTGACCATGGGCTCGTCAAAGGCGGCCACCTCCTGCTCCAGGGCCTTGCGCAGGGCATCCCGCTGCTTCCAGTCCCGGCGCTGGACGGTGCTCACATAGAGCGTGGCGGCATCGTAAAAATCCAGCGGCAAATGCTGCTGCATGGCCTCCTGCTTAATCTGCGAGAGGATGTCCGCTTCCAACTGCGGGCGGTCCGCCTTATGGGCGGCATCGTATTTTTTCCAAAGGGAGCTGAGGCTGTGACCGTCATTCATAGGCTGGGCAATAGCAACGATGCCGGCATACAGCGCCAGCATACAGGTTATCCATATTCTCTTCATCATATCGCATTCTTTGGTCCAAGGTGGAGCAAGAACAAGTATCGTACCTATTTAAATAAGGGAAGGGCTTCCGCCACCACAAAGGTGCTGCCGCCAATGTAAATGAGCGGCGGGGCGGGGGTCTCCGCCGAAGCGCTGCGGCTCAGCTGCTGCGAGAGCGTATGCGACAGCTGGACCGCCATTTGCACGGCGTAACGCACGGAAGTGAACGCATACGCGCGGGAGGAGAGGGTCACCGTTCCCTGGTAGTCCTGCATCTTGGCATCGGCAGGTTTCCCGGCGGCCCTGTACGCATTGAAGCGGCGCAGAATTTCGTCGGCCGGAAGGGCGCGGGGCGTGTCCGGAGCGGTGAATATATAGGTGGCGTCCTCCGGCATGAGCGGGAGAATGGCATCCAGGTCTTTGTCGGCCATGATACCATAGACCACAATGAGCGAGGAACAGGCACCACTGGAGAGCATTTGCTGCAATTGCTGGAAATTGTGCTGCAAGGCATGGGCGTTGTGGCCGATATCCGCAATCACGTACGGCTGCGTGGAAAGGCGCTCCCATCGGCCATGGAAATGCATGTTGCGGGCCGTATGGAGGATACCGTCCGTGACGGCGGCGTCGTTGCGCAGAAGTGCAAGAGCGTCATTCTCCCGCAGGATGTCCACGGCGGCGAGCACCGTCCGCAGGTTCTTTTCCTGAATTTGCGCCTGCAGGTCCATTTGCTTGAGCATTTGCGCATGGCGCGACCACAGGGAGGGTTTTACCGCGTTTGCATACGTGAGCGGACAGAACATCCAGGACTTATCGTTGAACACGGCCGCGGTTTCCGGCTGGTTCTCCCCTACCAGCGCCGGCACGCCTTCCTTGAAGATGCCGGCCTTTTCCGCCGCAATTTCCGGCAGCGTATGACCCAGCAAGTCGCAATGGTCCAGGCCGATGGAAGTGACAATGGTGAGTTCCGGCCGTTCCAGGATATTGGTGGAGTCCAAGCGGCCTCCCAAGCCCGTTTCGATAACGGCCACTTCCACTTTTTGCGCAGCGAACCAGCTGAAAGCCAGGCCGGTGGTAATCTCAAAAAAAGAAAGTTCGTGCGCGACAATCCAGTTCATCCACTCCGTGAGGAAGCCAAACACGTATTCCTTGGGTATCATTTCCCCGTTCACGCGCATGCGCTCGCGGAAATCTATCAGGTGCGGGGAGGTGAACAGGCCGGTCCTGAGGCCGGAAGCGGTACAGGCCGATGCCAGCATGTTGGCAACAGAACCCTTACCGTTGGTGCCGGCGATGTGGATGCTGCGGAAACGGCGGGACGGGTTGCCCAGGGCCTCCTCGAAGGCCTGCATGCGCTCCAGGCCGGGTTTGTATGCCCCCGGCGCAAAGCCGTCTTTCTGTACCGACGGGAACCTGCGGAAAATGTCCTGGACCAGCCGCAAATACCCTGCTTCCGAATAGCTTGCTTCCATGATTTTACAAATATACAAAAAAAGCGCGGCACTCTGAGCCCAATTTCTCGCAATTGCGGCAAGAAGATACGCCGCACACTACCAAGTGCGCCGGTTAGCGGAAACCCTCCCGGGCTCCGTTAAAGGGCCCAGGAGGGTTCCGCTTTCCTTGCGGGACAACTCCCAGCACAGGAGAAAGGACAGAAAACGGACTTTTTGTGCGCGAGGGTATGCTGGCGCATAAGGGGACGCACAAAAAGGCCGCCTATTGTGCGCCAGGGTGTGCTGGGAGTGGTTGTTGAGAAACTTCCGGAAAGAGTCCGAAGCCACTACCGGAGGTATTAGGCTACCAAAAGTAGTTGAGCCCAGGCTCTCGCCGTAAGGCGCACTCCTTCTATCCCCTCAGTTTTACACACTGCCGCGTTTGTAGTTCTGCATAAATTTGTGTAATTTTGAGCCATGGCAGATTTGCTTCATAGCAACTATATCATCGACGGTGTTCAAATGACACTCTCGCCGGAGCGCATGCTGCGGGAATGTACCGCAGAGCCGCCCCTGGAGCCGGATGGAGACCCGGAAACCCTGGCGGACGAAACCCTGGACCTGGCGCCGGACAATTACCAGTTCAACAACAGCGATGTCGCCGCCTATGCCAAGGCCATCCCGGAAAAACGGGCTTTCCCGCTGCCCTTTGCCGCTTCCCATACCGCCGGCAAGGTGGCGCAGGCCCTCGTGGATGCCATCTGGATGGCCGGTCACTTCCGCCTGGGAGACCTCACCCTCAAGGCAGACTGGAAGTGGAACGCCAGACAGCTGGGATACGCCGCGGCCTTTTATCATTCCGTAGAGAGCGCCTGCAACTACCTGGATGCACTGGGGGTGAAGATAGACAAGTACAGCCTCTGCAGCGGCGGGCCTTCCGTGAGTTTCAAGGCAGCCACCGTGGCGGAAGAGGATGCCCCGGAGGAGGAAGAAGCCTCGCTGCTGCGGGAACTTCCCTTCCGTACGGCCAATCCGCGCATTTCGCGCCGACGCAAGGCATCAGCCACACTGGTACCGGAAAAGAGCGACTGGCTCATCTACATTCCCTTCGACCCTTGCGACTTCCGGCTGGGCGGCAGTGCGCTGGCGCAGGCGGTGGGAGCGCACCCCAGCACCGCGCCGGACATCTCCGACGCAGACTATTTCATTGACTGTTACGAGGTTGTGCGGGAGCTGGTGGAAGACGGCATCGTCAAGGCTGGCGCAACCGTCGGCGACGGCGGCCTCATGACCTGCCTTGGAAAACTTTCCGCCGGCGGAACGGGCGCGGATATCAGCATCCAGGGCGTATGCAAGGCATACGGCGAGGACTCGCAGGTGCGGGTGCTCTTCAGCGAAGTGCCGGGCGTGGTGCTGCAAATTGCCGATATCGACTATGATTATGTAGATGCAGAACTTATTCTGCAGGACGTGGTATATTTCCCGCTGGGCCATCCCGTGCCCGGGCGTTCTTCCGTGCGGCTTACGGAGGCCGTAGAAATTCCGCAAATCCTTGAATCTCTGTTAAATACGCTGGAAGGAGAAGATTAATGGCCAAAATTTTCGTTCTCGACACCAACATCATCCTGCACGACTACAAGAGCGTGCGGCAGTTCCAGGACAACGACATTGTGATTCCCATCGCCGTGATTGAGGAACTGGACAAGTTCAAAAAGGGCAACGACGCGCTGTCTTTCAATGCGCGCGCCTTTATGCGGGACATCAACAAACTCACTGAGCGCAAGGCATTTGGGCCGCGCGGGGTGCCGCTGGGCGGCAAGCTCGGGTACATCAAGATTGAGCCCAACCATCCGTTTGCCCCGGAATTCCAGGACCTTTTCCGGGACGATATCCAGGACCACCGGATCCTCTCCACCGCCATGTGGGTGCGGGACCAGCATCCCGGGCAGTTTGTGGCGCTGGTGACCAAGGACATCAACCTGCGGCTCAAGGCCAAGGCCGCCGGCATGGAAGCGCAGGATTATCTCCGCGGCCGCGTGGACGACGAGGTGATGGACAGCCTTGAGCGTGAGGTGATTGTGGTGGAAGACGCATCGTCAGAGGCGGTGCAGAAGCTGGCCTACGGGCAGGACAATTGCCTGCCGTGGAAGGAGGTCGCCTCCAAGGAGCCCCGGCCTAACCAACTGTACAAATTTTCCTTCGGCGGAGAAACGGTTTGTGGCCGATACGACGCTGCACGCAAGGTAATTGCGTTGGTACGCAGCCACACGGCTTATGGCATCCGGCCCCGCAACGACGAGCAGAAGTTTGCGCTGGACGCCTGCCTGAACCCGGCCATTCCGCTGGTGTCGCTCACCGGCGGCGCCGGCACGGGCAAAACGCTGCTGGCCCTGGCGGCCGCACTGGAGCAGGCGGAAGACTACGACCAAATTATTCTGTCGCGCCCCACGGTAGTGCTGGGCGGGCAGGATATCGGCTTTTTGCCCGGTGACCAGAAGAGCAAGATGGGGCCGTACGTGCAGCCGCTCATGGATAACCTGGACGTGATCAAGCGCTGCTTCAAGCCGGGCAGCAAACAGGCCTTGAAGATTGAGGCCATGCTCAAGGACGAACGGTTATTGATTTCTCCGCTGGCCTATATCCGCGGCCGTTCCTTGGGCAAGGTGTATTTTATTGTGGACGAGGCCCAAAACCTCACCCCGCACGAGGTGAAAACCATCATCACCCGCGCCGGAGAGGGCACCAAAATGGTCTTCACCGGCGATGTCTTCCAAATTGACCAGCCCTACCTGGACCAGTGGTCCAACGGCCTCACCCACCTGGGCGAGAAGATGAAAGGCCAGGCCCTCTTCGAGCACGTCTTCCTCCGCAAAGGCGAGCGCTCCCCCCTCTCCGACATCGCCGCCAAACTCCTGTAGGCATTGAAAAAAATTGCGACCCCCGGAAGAGGGCCGCAACTTTTTTTGGTTGATGCGCAGGGCCTTACTTGGCCTGGCTGATCTGAGCCTGTGCCGCGGCGAGGCGGGCGATGGGCACGCGGAACGG
>DFFY01000115.1:1563-2446 GCA_002371115.1 Bacteroidales bacterium UBA3764 | reverse complement strand
TAGTCGATGCCGATGGTGTTGAAGAAGAAGATGGATTCAGGATCTCCACCATGTTCACCGCAGATACCGCACATGAGGCCGGGACGCTTGCTGCGACCCTTGTCCACGCCAATCTTCACCAGCTGGCCCACAGCCTTCTGGTCAATATGCTGGAACGGGTCTGCATCCAGGATCTTGTTGCCCAGGTAGTCACCCATGAAGGTGCCAATGTCGTCACGGCTGAAGCCGAAGGTCATCTGGGTGAGGTCGTTGGTGCCGAAGCTGAAGAATTCGGCGGCACGGGCCATACGGTCTGCAGTCAAAGCAGCACGAGGAATCTCGATCATGGTACCGAACTGGTAGTCGATGAGCTGGGCGGTATGGGCCTCAACCTCGGCCTTGATGCGGTCGCAGATTACCTTCTGGAAGCTGAGCTCGCGGGCGCTGATGGTCACGGGGATCATGATTTCCGGATGCGGGTGCAGGCCTTCCTTCTGGAGTTCCGCGGTGGCGGTGAAGATGGCACGATACTGGGTTTCTGCGATGAGCGGGAAGCTCACGTGCAGACGGACACCGCGGTGACCCATCATCGGGTTCACCTCGTGCAGGCTCTCACCACGCTTCTCCACTTCTGCAACGCTGATGTGAAGGTCTGCGGCCAGTTCTTTCTTCTTGTCCTCGCCCTGCGGAACAAACTCGTGCAGCGGCGGGTCCAGAAGACGGAACACAACCGGCTTGCCGTCCATCACGCGGAGGGTTTCCTTCACAGCGGCCTTCATGAACGGTTCAAGCTCTGCCAGGGCAGCCTTGCGCTCCTCGTCGGTGTTGCAGAGAATCATCTTGCGGAGCTTGCTCAGCGGCTGCTCGCTGTTGCGGCCATAGAACATGTGCTCGATACGGAACA
>DFFY01000115.1:999-1473 GCA_002371115.1 Bacteroidales bacterium UBA3764 | reverse complement strand
GGGCGCGGGCGGCATCTTCCGGCGTATCGGCATTGGTGCGGATACCCAGCTTGCGGAACTTGTCGCACATGGCCATGAACTTGGCGAAGAGCGGGTTCTCGGAGGCGTCCATGGTTTCGATAGCGCCTTCATAAACCAGACCCTTGGCACCGTTCAGGGAGAGCCAATCGCCTTCCTTGAAGGTCTTGTTGACACCGCCAAACTTGACGGTCTTGTCGGCAAAGTTAATCTTGAGGGCGTCGCAGCCCACGATGCAGCACTTGCCCCAGCCACGGGCCACAAGGGCGGCGTGGGAGGTCATGCCACCGCGCTCGGTGAGGATACCCACGGAGGCGTGCATGCCGTCGATGTCTTCCGGAGAGGTTTCCTCGCGGACCAGGATGCACTTTTTACCGGCCTTCTGGTAGGCGATGGCGTCCTCGGAGGTGAAGACAATCTGGCCTACGGCACCGCCCGGGGAAGCGGGCAGACCCT
>DFFY01000115.1:0-912 GCA_002371115.1 Bacteroidales bacterium UBA3764 | reverse complement strand
AAGCGGGATCCAGGATGGGGTGCAGCACCTCGTCCAGCTGGGCGGGAGCTACGCGCATCACGGCGGTCTTTTCGTCGATGAGGCCTTCCTCTACCATATCTACAGCCATCTGCAGGGCGGCCAGACCAGTGCGCTTGCCAATACGGCACTGCAGCATCCAAAGTTTGCCTTCCTGGATGGTGAATTCAATGTCCTGCATATCCTGGAAGTGGTCCTCCAGGGCTTTGCGGATATCGTCCAGCTCCTTGTAAACCTCCGGCATGGCGGTTTCCAGGGAAGCCAGGTTCTTGTTTTTCTCGCTCTTGGTGGCCTCGTTCAGCGGGTTGGGGGTACGGATACCGGCAACCACATCTTCGCCCTGGGCATTGATGAGCCATTCACCGTAGAACTTGTTGTCGCCGTTGGCCGGGTTGCGGGAGAAAGCCACACCGGTAGCGGAGGTTTCACCCATATTGCCGAACACCATGGACTGCACGTTTACAGCCGTGCCCCAATCGTCCGGAATATGTTCAATCTGACGATAACGGATGGCGCGCTTGCCGTTCCAGCTCTTGAACACGCCGCCGATGGAACCCCAGAGCTGAGCCTGGGCATCGTCCGGGAATTCTACGCCCAGCACTTCCTTGATGCGGACTTTGAAAGCCTCGGCAAGGTCTTTGAGCTGCTCGGCGGTGAGCTCGGTGTCGCTCTTGTAGCCGTTGGCCTTCTTGACCTCCTCCATCATGCGGTCCAGCTGCTGGCGGATGCCTTGGCCGTCGGCAGGTTCAATGCCTTCCGCCTTTTCCATCACAACATCGGAGTACATCATGATGAGACGGCGGTATGCGTCATATACGAAACGCGGATTGCCGGTCTTCTTGATGAGTCCGGGAATGGTCTTGGAGCAAAGGCCGATATTGAGGATGGTGTCCA
>DFFY01000002.1:16482-16623 GCA_002371115.1 Bacteroidales bacterium UBA3764 | reverse complement strand
AGAACATACCCTTCTTCATTTCACCACCGTACCAGGTGTTCAGGATAACCTGCTCGCGGGAGGTCACGTTGAAGGCCACGCAAGTCTCACTGCGGAGACCCAGTTCCTTGTAGTTCTCCACCTTGGCCTTGGCGGCGCAGT
>DFFY01000002.1:0-16364 GCA_002371115.1 Bacteroidales bacterium UBA3764 | reverse complement strand
GATGAACATGTTGGTCACGAAGTGAGCCTGCCATGCCACCTCCATAATGAAGCGTACCTTCATGCGGGTGTCTGCGTGGGTGCCGCAGAAACCGTCCACCACGAAGAGGCGTTTGCCGCTGAGCTGCTGCTGGGCGAGTTTCTTCACCACTTTCCAGGTGGAGACACTCATTTTGTGGTTGTCGTTGGGGTAACCTTCCGTGGTCCACCAGATTTCACCGGGTTTGCCTTCCTTGGTGGTATTGTCGTACACGATGTACTTGTCTTTGGGAGAGCGGCCGGTATAAACGCCCGTCATCACGTTGATAGCGCCCAGTTCGGTCACCTGACCTTTGTCAAAACCTTCCAGACCGGGTTTGGTTTCCTCATTGTAAAGAACTTCGTACGTGGGGTTGTAGAGGATTTCCTTTACGCCCTTGATACCGTACTTTTTAAGATCGATGCTTGACATAAAAATATATGGAATTAAATGTTATTTCTATCCTGCAAATTTAGTGATTTTCTACTTCTTTTCCAAGTGAGCAGCCAGCCTTTTTCTCAAGCCCGGAGCCAGGGATACATTTTCCAGTTTCTCGGCCTCGTCCAACCAGCGCCTGCACAGGTCATAATCCTCCATCAGGTAAAAAGCCTGGGCAATATTGTAACAGGCACAGGCCCTGCGCAGTGCGCTTCCCCGCTTCACCAGCGGCGACCACGCATCTACCGCGGCAGCCATTTTCCCTTCCATCACACGCGAAATTCCGTCAATCCACGCATCTGAGGACACATCGAAATAGTAAAAACTGAAGTTTTCCGTGACCCACTTGGAGAGGAAACGCGTGCTGATGCGCTGCCCCACGATGTCGGCCTCTTTACCGAGGCTTCGCAGCGCCAGTTGCCCCAGTGCCTCCTGCGAAGGGAGCCCGTTGTTATAGACCAGGGGCCGCAGGACGGCCGAACCGTTGAAGGAATGCACCTTATCCTCTCCCATGCTGTCGTACACATCTAAGTGGGTTTTGACAGGGATGGCCACCGGACATACAAAGGCGGAATCCGGTGAAGTGGCGCCTTTCACCATCTGATTGGTTTCCGGAACAGGCTCTCCCAGCGAGGATTTGAGGACGAATACCACGTCCCCGCCGGTATCCATCACCAGCGAATGCATCAGACGCACCGACATGCTGTCGGCATCCGGCACGCGGAAAATCCCCACCTTCTCCGCACCCCCAAAATAGTCTTCTTCCAACGAACGCGCCAGGGCCGACGATGCGTGGCGGTCAAAAAGGGAATCCACCGCGTTGGTTCCGTCCCTATATACAATGGCAAGTTCTTTCCGGTTCAGGTCCAGTCCGGACGAGGAAGGGTTCCGCACGTCCATGTACAGCGGATACACTTGCGGAGAACAGGCCCCGGCCAGCAGGGCAGCTGCCAAAATCCAAGGATGTTTCATATTGCCTGAGCAGTAAGGTCGTATTCATCGGCCCCGGTGATGCGCACCTGGAGGAATTCCCCCACCAGGGAATACGGCTGAACGCCGTCAAACGCCTCCGGGGTGTATTTCACCAGGATTTCGCCGTCCACCTCCGGGCTTTCGAACTCGCTCCGGCACACCAGGGTACCGTCCACGAAGTCGTCCACCAGGACACGGACTTCGGTGCCAATCCGGGACTGGTTATATGCAAGAGAAATGCCACGCTGCTCCTCCATCAGCACATCCAGCCGTTTTTGTTTGGTCCGGGCCGATATGCTGTCGCGGTAATGCTCGGCGCCATAGGTTCCCTCCTCCTCCGAATAGGTGAAGGCGCCCATGCGCTGGAAGCGGGCTTCGCGCACGAACGCAAGCAACTCGTCAAAGTCCTCCTGCCGCTCGCCGGGATGGCCCACGATGAGGGTGGTGCGCAAGGCAACGCCCGGCACCCGTTCCCGCATGCGCCGGATGAGTTCCCGCGTCCATGCGCCGTCCACGTGCCGGTGCATCTTGTCCAGCACCCGGTCGCTCACGTGCTGCAGCGGGATATCCATATAGCGGCACACCTTGGGGTTGTTTGCCATTTCCTCCAGCACATCCTCCGGGAAATCGGCAGGATAAGAATAATGGATGCGCAGCCACTCGATGCCCTCAACCCCAGAGAGTTTACGGAGCAGTTCCGCCAGGGCGCGCCGCCCGTACAGGTCCAGCCCGTAATAGGTGGTGTCCTGGGCGATGATGATGAGTTCCCGGATGCCCTTGGCGGCCAGTTCTTCCGCCTCTGCCACCAGCCGCTCCATGGGAACGGAATGGTGGGCGCCGCGGATGAACGGGATGGCGCAATACGAGCAGCGCCGGTTACAGCCCTCGGAAATCTTGAAATAGGCGTAGGGCCGATTCCCCTCCGTAAGCACGCGACGGTACGATTCGGAAGCCTTGTACTGACAGCCAAGCGCTTCCACCAGCGGGGCAAGCTCACGCGCACCGAACCAGCCGTCCACCTCTGGAATAAGGGCAGGCAGTTCAGCGGCATAACGTTGGGAAAGACAGCCAAAAACAAGCAGACGCCCCACTTCCCCGGCCTTCTTGCGTTCAGCGCAGGAGAGGACCGTCTGGATGCTCTGCTCTTTGGCGTCGCCGATAAAACCGCAGGTATTCACCAGAAGCACATCCACCGGGCGGACCTCCGTTTCCGGGACCAGCTCATAAGCGTTCCGGACCTGGAACAGCAGGTGCTCCGTATCAACGGTATTCTTGGAGCATCCCAGCGTAATAACCTGCAGTGTAGGCATTCAGGCCTCCTCCTTGGCGGCGGCTTCGCGGTCCTGGTCGGTCATGAACTCCAGCGAAGCGTATTTTTTCAGTTCATTGTACCACTCCACCACTTTCTTCATGTGGGACACGTAGAAACGGCCTGCGTCATAATTGGGCAGGGCCTTGGCGAAAAGCGCCTTGAACTCCGCATCGGCAGCCTTTGCAGAAGGAGCGTCCTGCTCGCCCAACACCTCATGCAGCTTGATGAACACCTCGGAAAGCTTCACTTCTCCTTCTTCCGTATAAATGGAGATGTCTTCCAGGGTGGTGATGCCGGCGCCAGCGGCGAAGTTGGCGCGCTTCTTATCGGAAAGGGCCTCTACGATGGCACCTGTACGCGACTGGGCGATATAATTGAACAGTCCGTGCTGACCACGGATGGAAAGGGTTTTTGCGAGATCGGTTTTCATGATATCTTAGGTTTCAAAATCTTACAAATATAGTCATTTTTTAGGAAAAAACACCTGTTGGGCGGCAGTGCGAAGCTGTTCCAGCGAGCCATCGTTGCAAATAACCGTGTCGATGGCACTTTCCGGCAGTTCCTGGGCATCCATCCGCCTCACCACGTCCTCTTCGGAAAGGCCATCCCGGGCCATCACCCGCTGCAGGCGCAGCGCACGGGGCGCCGTCACCAGCACCACCTTGTCGGCCAGGCCGTCAAAAATGGGTTTTGAAAGGATGACGGCCGACTCCAGTACCACATACGGAGCGTGCTGTTCCGCCCGCCAATGCTTAAAATCTTCCAACACGGCGGGATATACCAGGGCCTCCACCTTTTCACGGGCCTCCGGAGAGGAGAAAATACGGGCCGCAAGCGCCCTGCGGTCCAGTTTTCCTTCCGGCGTACGGAGCGGAACGTCCAGCGTCTGTTCCAGGGCTTCCACCAGGCGGGGGTTGCACTCGTACAAGGTTTTGGTCCTCGCGTCCGAGTCATAGACAGGAATGCCCCGCTCACGTAGCAGGGCGCTTACTGCGGATTTTCCGCTGCCGATCAGGCCGGTAAGGAAAATGGTTTGCATCAGTGGAGTTCTACGCAGTCAAACACTTCCGGCTCCACCCGATAATCCAGCACGCCGGAAGGCAGGCGGATGGTCCGTGCGGCGCAACGGCCGGTAAGCGAGGCGTTGAAGTCTTTCCAGTCCACATACAGTTTGAAGGACGGGATGGGATCCTTGGTAAGCGGGAACGCGCAGCGCATCACCACCTGAGCCGTGGGCGGATACACCTGGATTTCGCGACCGGCAGGCGCATTCCACACCTCGATGGGAACGGTGGTGCGCAGTTCCACGAAACGGGAGACCGGCAGTTCAAAGCTCACTTCCTCCGTAGAGAAGCGCACGCCCTTGACGGGCGTCAGGCGCAACACCCCATGCTGGGATTCATGTACATCGGAAAGCAGCAGTCGCGAAGCCGTTACCCGTTCCAACGCATCCAGATGCAGGTCGTCGCCATAGACGGTAATGGAATCGGGCGTTACGCGAAACGGGCCGCTGGGCATATACTGCGAGCGGCACACTACGCTTTTTACCACTTCCACCGGCACCCGCTTGTGATTGACGGGCGGGAAAAAGAACTTGAGGGTATCCGAGATAAAAGCCTCTACCTGCGCTCCTTCCCCGAAGAACTGGTTGACATAAGAATTGAGGGTACCGCCGATGACGCAATAGGTATGCGGAGCAGTGTTGCGGAGGTCCCCCCGGTCAAAGGGAATCACCACCACTTTGCGCTCCCGGCGGCTGCGCTCCCTCAGGAGACGGAAGCCGTCCGTACGGCAGCGGGCGCTCACCAGCACCGTGTTGGTGGATTCCATGCCATGGCCGTCAATGTTGCACTGGGCCACCACCGGCACGCTGATGGTACCGGAGTATTCCTTTGAAAGATTGGTCAGGACCCAGATGAGCACGGCAAGAAGCAGGGAAAGAATCATGATGATTCCCTCCCCGTTCCAGCTTTTCATCCGTTCCCTGATACGCTCTTTCAGGGGCATGGCTTACTTCTTTTCCGCGTCCGAGTAGTCTTTTACCAGACCCTGCTTGTCCACGCGGAGCTTGACGTCTCCGTCCACGCGGATGAGAACGGTTTTTTCACTCACTTCCACAATTTCTCCGTAGATACCGCCCACGGTAACCACCTTGTCCCCTTTCTTGAGGGCATTGCGGAATTCCTGCATTTCCTTCTGCTGCTTGCGCTGCGGACGGATCATGAACAGCCACATCACTAGGATGATGGCGCCGAACATGAGGATGGTGGGCCAGGCGCTGGGCTGCTGACCGGCGGCATCGGCCGGAGCGGCTGCGGGTCCCATGAGAAGGAGGGTGTACATTAGCTTCATACAGTTTTGTTGATTATGCCCTGGGCCACGCGGTCCTTGATGAGGCGGTCCAGCAGACCGTTCACGAAGATGCGGCTCTTGGGCGTTGAATAATATTTGGAAATTTCTACGTATTCATTGATGGTGACCCGGACAGGAATTTCCGGGAAGGTCTCCGCCTCTGCCAGTCCCATGGCAATAAGGACGATGTCCGTGGTATATAACCGGTCCTGGTCCCACTTGGAAACGGAACCGGCGACAAGGTCATAATAGGCCGCATAACGACCGTAAGCGGCGGTAAGGAGGGAACGCACGAAGTCCCGGGCGTCACTCTGGTACAGCGGAGGATAGTTCCAACGCCCCGTACGGCCCATCTCGTCCAGGGTACGGACAACGCTTCCCAGGACATACGGGAGATCGTCGGCCCAATGGATGGAGAGGTCTTCCAGGATGGCCCATAGGGTTTCATCGTCCTCGAGCTCCTGTGTGAACACCTGCTTCCACAAGGCAGCGTCCGCCGCAAGCGACTGCCCCTCTTCCTGCATGTATGCCTGGTAATAGGGGCGGGTCTTCAGGGTTTCGTACAGCGTGTGGACAAAAGCGTCGTTCTGGTCCCAGGAGAATTTCTTCTTTTCCAGCAACTTGCAAAAATCCGGATCTTCTTCCAGCAGGGCGGCGACCCCGTTCCTGACAAACTTGAGATTGGGATGAAGTTCTTCTTCCGTGGGATTGAACTTGGCACGGGCCGCTTCCGTGCGGCGGGCGGCTTCCCGGGTAAGGGCCGGGATGAGTTCCAGCATATATAGATAAAGGTCGCGGGTGGCCTCGCAGGAGGCCTCAAGGCTGTCGAGCGCCTCCTTCAACGTGAGGTCCGGATTTTCCGCGCAGGCGTAAAGGACCTTGAAGGCCTTGATTCTTAAGATGCGGCGATTTAGCATGATGTCAAATAAATTTCAGGCAAAGTTAGTGTTTTTTAATAAAATTCCCTAAATTTGTAAGCAGAAAACAAAAAAACGAACAAAGGTATGTACAGTGAAGATTACGAGCGCTCCCACGCTCAGGAGAGAAACTCCGAGGATGTTTACTCCAAACCGGTCCGTGCCGGAAAAAGGACGTATTTCTTCGATGTAAAAACTACGAAGGGGAACAACGACTTCTATCTCACCATTACGGAGAGCAAGCGTCGTCAGGAAAGGGACGGCTCCTTCACCTACGACAAACACAAGATTTTCCTTTATAAAGAAGATTTCGAAAAATTCCAGGAAGGGCTGCAGGATGCAGTACGTTACATTCTGCACGACTTGCTGCATGACCAGCCCATCCGCCAGTATCCTTCCCGCGAGGAACAGGAAACATCGGAAGAAGAGTTCTAACATGAGGAAACCGGCACGCCCTGCCGGTTTTTTCGAACCCCACGTGAGCCGCGATGATCCTCCTGAAAAACATCCTGCACCAGAACCGCCGCACCGACATCCTCATCGGGGATGACGGGCGCATCAGCCACATAGGCCCCGCCACGCAGCCGCTCCCCGGCACAGAAGTAGTGGACAGCACCCATTACGCCGTAATTCCAGGCTTTATCAACATGCACACGCACGCCGCCATGCTCATGCTGCGCGGCATTCATGAGGACCTGTCACTGTACGACTGGCTCAACAACATCTGGAAAATCGAGGCCAGACTGGACCGCGACTTCATCTACTGGGGGACCAAAGCCGCCTGCCTGGAGATGGTCAAGAGCGGCACCACCACCTTCAACGACCAATACTGGTTCTGTCCGCACGCACGCCAGGCCGCACTGGACGTAGGCCTGCGTCCGGTAGTGTCATTTATTTTCCTGGACTCCCACAATCCGGAGCTGGCCCGCAAACAGCGGGAAGCCTGCATGCGTCTGTATGAGCGCACCCTGGATTGGGGCGACGAATGTCCATTTGCCATCTCCATCCACTCGGTTTACACCGTATGCCGGGAAAACATCCTCTGGGCCAACCAGTTCGCCCTGGACCACGGGCTCAAGGTACACCTGCACCTGGCGGAAACCCGGGCGGAAGTCGAAGACTGCCACCATGCCCATGCCGGGCTCTCCCCCACCGAATACTTTGAGCAGCTGGGCATCCTGGGACCGCATGTGATTGCCGCACACACCCTGCACCTGTCAGACAACGATGTCCGCATCCTGGGCAACCGGCATGTAAACTGCGTGCACAACATCAACTCCAACCTCAAGCTGGCTTCCGGCTTCCGCTTCCGTTACAACGAGCTGCGGGATGCCGGTGCCAATGTATGCCTGGGGACGGACGGAGCGGCATCGGCCAACAACATGGACATGCTGGAGCACATGAAGAACACGGCGCTCCTGCAGAAAGCCTGGCGCAACAACCCCGCAGCCATGCCCCTGGAAGAGCTCATGGACTGCGCCACGGTCCACGGGGCCAAGGCCCTGGGGCTTGACACCGGCGTCATCCGGGAAGGCGCCTGGGCAGATCTCTCCTTAGTAAACCTCAATGACGTCGCCTTCCTTTCCCCCGGCAGCGTAGAGGCCAATCTGGTCTATGCCGCACACAGCGACGTCATCTCCTCGGTGATGGTAAAAGGGAAATGGGTGATGCGGGACCGCCTCGTGCCCGGAGAAGAAGAAATCCTTGCGGGCGCCCGCAGCGTTTTGTCACAAATCTAACCACCTTTATCATGGATCCAAGAATAGAAAATATCAATGGAATTACCGCGCGCCTGAAAGAACGAATCGCGGGTCGTCAACCGGAATTAGGCATTGTCCTGGGCAGCGGCCTGGGCAGTCTGGCAGACCACATTCAAGACCCTGTCGTCGTCCCCTACCGGGAGTTGCCCGGTTTCCCCGTTTCCACCGCAACAGGGCATAAAGGAAACTTCATCGTGGGCACCCTGGGCGGGAAAATGGTCATCGCCATGCAGGGGCGCATCCATTATTATGAGGGCTACGGCATGGACAAAGTAGTACTGCCCATCCGCGTCATGATCGGCTGCGGCATCCGTCGCCTCTTTGTTTCCAACGCCGCCGGCGGCACCAACCTGGCCTTCCACGTGGGAGACCTCATGATTATCCGCGACCATATCAACCTGCTGCCCAATCCGCTGATCGGCCCCAATTTTGACGATTTTGGCCCGCGCTTCCCGGACATGACCCGCCCGTATGACCCCACCCTCATCCGGCTGGCTTCCAGCGTTGCCGCGGAGGAAGGCATCCAACTCCAGAAAGGCGTATATGTGGGCGGCACCGGTCCGTCCTATGAGACACCGGCGGAATACAAGTACTTCCGCACCATCGGCGGCGACGCCGTGGGCATGAGCACCATCCCGGAGGTCATTGTGGCCCGCCATGCCGGCATTCCGGTCTTCGGCATATCCGTCATCACCAACGAGGCCCACGACGACTATGCCGAAGATTACGAGAACGATGGCGAAGACGTTGTCATCGCAGCCAACGCCGCAGCGGACAAAATGACTCGTTTAATTACAAGAATGATTGAAAAACTATGAGTTACGCAGATACCATCAACCTGGCTTCGGACTATGTAAAAGGCCGCTTGGCTGGCCGACAACCGCTCGTGGGCATCGTCCTGGGAAGCGGTCTGGGAAAGCTGGCCGACCAAATTGAAAACCCGCTGGTCATCCCCTATAAGGACATTCCCGGTTTTCCGGTGAGCACGGCCATCGGCCATAAAGGCAATTTCATTGTGGGTACGCTGTCCGGCAAAACGGTGATTGCCATGCAGGGGCGCATCCATTATTATGAAGGCTATGGCATGAACCTGGTGGTGCTGCCCGTCCGCGTAATGGAAGTAATTGGTATTCAATACCTGTTTGTTTCTAACGCCGCCGGCGGCACCAACCTGGGCTATCATGTGGGAGACCTTATGATTATCAAGGACCATATCAACCTGCTGCCCAACCCGCTCATTGGCCCCAACCTGGACGAGTTCGGCCCGCGTTTTCCCGACATGACCCGGCCGTACGACCCGTCCCTTATCCGCCAGGCGGAGAGAATTGCCCTCAAGGAAGGCATCCGCCTGCAGAAAGGCGTTTATGTGGCCTGCACCGGTCCGTCCTATGAAACGCCGGCCGAGTACCGCTACTTCCGCGCCATCGGAGCGGACGCCGTAGGCATGAGCACCACCCCGGAAGTGATTGTGGCCCGCCATGCCGGCATTCCGGTCTTCGGCATGTCCGTCATCACGGATGTAGCCCATGCCACCGACGATGACGACTATGTGACCGACGGCGAGGCCATCGTCAAGGCTGCGGACGCCGCCGCCGACAAGATGAGCATCCTCTTCAAAAAGCTGATAGCGCAGTTGTAAATCACACATTTTTTACAAAAAACTTCCAATGCGGTAAAACATTGGAAGTTTTTTTGTATATTTGCATGAATAGTGCTGAAACCGGCCATGCTGGAAGACATCAGAAAACAGATAGAACAGCTGATTGCCCGTTATGAGGCTGAGAAGGCGGCGAACCAACGTCTCCGCCAGGAGTTACATGCGAGTGAAGAAACCGGGAAAGCCCTAAGGAAACAGATTGATGAACTGGAATCCGAGATAGAGACCAAAAAACTTGCCCAGGCTTTCTCCGGCGGCTCCCCCAGCCCGGAAACCAAAGCCAAGGTGGACACTTTAATCAAGGAGATCGATAAATGCATCTCCTACTTGGAGGAAGCGTAGTATGGACCAAAAAATCAGCGTAAAGATTGCCGGTCGCATCTTCAACCTCACCGCCAGCACTCCGGAAGCGGAACAGCTGTACCGTGAGGCTGCGGAAACCATCAACAAACGCTTCGCCGCCTACACCCGCAGCCATCCCGGCAAAAACGTCTCCGACCTGCTGTCCATGATCGCCCTCAATGAAACTGTCCTCCGCCTGGGACTGCAAAAGGACCTGGAAAGCAACAAAAAAGACGAACAAGCCCTGGCAAGGGAGTTGGAACGCTATCTGCAGGATACACAAGCATAGCCGTCACCCATCGAAAGCTGAAATCAACACGTTTCAACGCGCCGGGTGGACTCAGGCCGGGGATGACAGGCCCCTCAGTTACCGCAAGGAATTCTGTGCCAGCACAGGACGCGGGATCTCAGCAACCGGCCGGCTCCCAAATCTTATTTGCATAAGATTTTCTGACTAGATGCTGACGGCTCTTTTATCAAGCAGTTTCCTTGAAAAAGGAGGCTGCTTTTTTTGAAAACACCTAACATACTATTATATATTTTATGAATATTTTGAGCTTACTTATCGGATTCGTAGCCGGCGCTGTCATTGCACTGGCCGTGTACATACTCATCCGTCGCTCCTTCCTCAAGGGGAAACGCGATGAAATCCTGGAAAAGGCAGAACTGGAAGGCGAAAAAATCAAAAACGAGCGCATTCTCCAAGCCAAGGAAAAGTATCTCTCCCTCAAGAGCGAGCATGAGAAAATGGTGAACGAGAAGAACATCCAGATACGCGAGGCGGAAAACCGCATCAAACAGAAGGAGAACAGCCTGAACCAGAAGCTGAACGAGGCCGACCGCAAAAACAAAGAACTGGAGGCCCAGAAAGCGAGTGCCAAAGCCCAGGAAGAGCAGATGAAAGAACGCGAGGCGGAATACGAACAGCTCCGCGGACAGGTCATCCGCCAGATTGAAACCGTTGCGGGCATGACCGCCCAGGAAGCCAAGGCCCAGCTGATGGAAAACATGAAGGCAGAAGCCCGCACAGAGGCCCAGGCCTATATCAACGATACCATCGACGAAGCCCGCCTGAACGCTGCCAAGGAGGCCAAGCGTATTGTGATTAACACCATCCAGCGCACCGCTACGGAAACGGCCATCGAAAACGCCGTCACCACCTTCCCCATTGAAAGTGACGAGATCAAAGGCCGCATCATTGGCCGCGAAGGCCGCAACATACGCGCCCTGGAGGCCGCTACCGGTGTGGAAATCGTGGTGGACGACACCCCGGACGCCATCCTGCTGAGCGCCTTCGACCCGGTCCGGCGCGAGGTGGCCCGCCTGGCCCTGCACCAGCTGGTGGTAGATGGCCGCATCCATCCCGCCCGCATCGAGGAAGTGGTCACCAAAGTGCAGAAACAGCTGGAAGAAGAAATCCTGGAAACCGGCAAGCGCACCTGTATTGACCTGGGCATCCATGGCCTGAGCATGGAACTGGTGCGCCTGATCGGCCGTATGAAATACCGTTCCTCCTATGGCCAGAACCTGCTGCAGCACTCCCGTGAAGTGGCCAACATCTGCGCCATCCTGGCCAGCGAGCTGGGCCTGAATCCCAAGATTGCCAAGCGCGCCGGCCTCCTGCACGATATCGGCAAAGTTTCCGAGGAAGATCCCGAACTGCCGCACGCCCTGCTGGGCATGAAACTGGCGGAGCAGTACAAGGAGAAGCCGGAAATCTGCAATGCCATTGGCGCCCATCACGAGGAAACGGAAATGACCTCCCTCTACGCTCCCCTGGTGCTGGTGGGCGACGCCATCTCCGGAGCCCGTCCGGGTGCCCGCCGGGAAGTGATTGAAAGCTACATCAAGCGCCTGCGCGGCATGGAGAACCTGGCCGGATCCTATCCCGGCGTCACCAAGGCCTATGCCATCCAGGCAGGCCGCGAACTCCGCGTCATTGTGGGCGCTGAACAAGTGAGCGACCACGACGCAGAGGTCCTTTCCGGCGAAATCGCCCAGAAGATCCAGAACGAGATGACCTATCCCGGACAGGTGAAAATCACCGTTATCCGCGAAACCCGTTCCGTCGCATACGCCAAGTAAATGGACACCCTGGCCCCGCTGATAGCCGACCTGGCGCTGATTCTCATCTGCGCCGGCATCATGACGCTGGTTTTCAAGAAATTGAAACAGCCGCTGGTGCTGGGCTATATTGTGGCCGGCTTCATTGCCAGTCCCCATTTCACCCTGACGCCGTCGGTCATCGACACCGCCAGCATCCATGTTTGGTCAGACATCGGCGTCATTTTCCTGCTCTTTGCCCTGGGGCTGGAATTCAGTTTCAAGAAGATTGTCAAGGTGGGAGGGCCGGCCATCATCGCCGCCCTCACCATCATCTTAGGGATGATTTTCCTGGGGTTCACCGTAGGCTCGGCCTTCGGCTGGAGCAAAATGGACGCCCTGTTCCTGGGCGGCATGATTTCCATGAGTTCCACCACCATCATTTACAAAGCCTTTGAGGACCTGGGACTTGCCAAGAAAAAATTCGCCGGGCTGGTCATGTCCATCCTCATCTTGGAAGACATTCTGGCCGTAGTGCTCATGGTGGTGCTTTCCACCGTTGCCGTATCCTCCAACTTCGAGGGCGGAGAACTGGTGGGCAGTATCCTCAAACTGGTATTTTTCCTCATCCTGTGGCTGCTGGTGGGCATTTACCTGATTCCGCTCATCCTGCGCAAGACGCGCTCCCTGATGAATGACGAAACCCTTCTGGTGGTGTCCCTGGGCCTGTGCTTCATGATGGTGGTCATCGCCGCAAAAACCGGTTTTTCCGCCGCGTTCGGTGCCTTTATCATGGGCTCCATCCTGGCGGAAACGCTGGAGGCGGAACACATCGAACGGCTGGTAAAACCCGTCAAGGACCTCTTCGGGGCCATCTTCTTCGTATCCGTGGGCATGATGGTGGACCCGGCCATGATTGCCCAATACTGGCTGCCCATTCTGGTGATCACCCTCACGGTAATTGTGGGACAGGCCACCTTTGCCACGGCGGGCGTACTGCTCTCCGGCCAGCCGCTCAAAACGGCCGTCCAGTGCGGCTTCTCACTCACGCAAATCGGCGAGTTCGCCTTCATCATCGCTTCGCTGGGGGTGGCACTCGGGGTCACCAGCAATTTCCTCTACCCCATCGTGGTGGCCGTCTCGGTAATTACCATCTTCCTGACACCCTACATGATCCGCCTGGCGGGTCCCGTTTACGAATTCCAGAACAAACACCTGCCGGAGCGCATCCGCACCGTGCTGGACAACTATGCGGCATCGTCCGAACCCCGTGCCGGCAAAGACAACCTGTGGAAACAGTATCTCGGCGCCATCTTCCGGAATGTGCTGCTGTACGGCATTCTCTGCATCGCCGTATGCATCATCGGCTTCACCGTCGTTTTGCCGATGGCGGAACAATGGATTCCCGGTATCTGGTCGCATATCGCCACCGCCACGGTCATCATCATGGCCATGGCCCCATTCCTTCGCGGCATCATGATCAAGATGAACAAGAGCGCCGAATTCGCCAGCCTCTGGGAAGAGAACCGTGCCAACCGCGCGCCCCTGGTGGC
Organism: Bacteroidales bacterium UBA3764; assembly: GCA_002371115.1. Taxonomy (GTDB): domain Bacteria; phylum Bacteroidota; class Bacteroidia; order Bacteroidales; family UBA932; genus Cryptobacteroides. The sequence continues at coordinate 3,000 of DFFY01000002.1, read as the reverse complement.
CAGCGTCGTACTGCGCTTTGCCATCGCCGCCGGATTTATCTTCTACGTATTGGCACGCCTGTTCCACGTGTCCGTGCTACTGATTACCCTCATTGTAGTGGCGCTGATTGCGTTCATGCTCTTCAGCCGCTGGACCAAGAAATATGCCCACCGCATCGAGGAAACCTTCATGACCAACCTGAATTCGCGGGAAAAACGGGCGGAGTATCTGGGCGAGAAAAAACCCGAATACGCCTCTACCCTGCTGGACAAGGACTTGCACCTGGCCGATTTCGACATCCCCGCGGAGGTGGAATGGGCCGGCGCAGAGTTGCGGGAACTCTCGTTCGGACAGCAATACGGCGTACACGTAGTGTCCATCCTGCGGGGCAACAAACGCATCAACATTCCCAAAGCGACAGACCGCATCTTCCCGCACGACCACATCCAGGTGATTGGCACCGACAAAGGGCTGGAAGCGTTCGGCGCCGCACTCAAGGCGGTCGAGACCCAGCTTCCGGAAGATTTCAGTACCGATGAGATGGTGCTCCGCCGCCTGCCCGTGGGAAGCAGTTCTCCGTTCCTGGGCAAAAACCTGGTGGAATGCGGCATCCGCGACAAATACCACTGCCTGGTGGCCGGGATAGAAAAACAAGACGGGACCTTGCACGTGCCCGATGCACAAGCCCCACTGGAAAAGGACGATATCCTCTGGCTGGTGGGCGAACACACAGATATAGATGCCCTCATGGGCTAAAAACCAACCACATATGAAAACGCGTTTTCTCTTTACCCTCGCCCTGTTCTCGGTGCTGCTGCTTTCTTGCACGCACAGGCTCAAGGACGGGGACTACACCCTCACGGTGCTTTCCACCAACGACGTACATGGCACCTGGTTCGACTCTACCTACGTAGATGGCCAGCAGCGCAAGTCGCTCTTTGCCATGAACTATTACATTGACAGCGTCCGCACGGCCGACGGCTTTGGGAATGTCCTTCTGGTAGATGCCGGCGACTGCCTCCAGGGCGACAACGCTCCCTACTATTTCAACTATGTCGATACAATAACGCCGCACCTGTTCCCCCGCCTGCTGGAGTACATGCAGTACGACGCCGTAGCCATGGGCAACCACGACATAGAAACCGGGCACCGGGTATATGACCGCGTAGCGGCCGACCTCCAGAAAGCGGGCGCGCCGTTCCTGGCGGGCAACGCCATCCGCAACGACAACGGGAAGCCGTACTTCCCCTTATATAAAATGGTGGAGAAAGCCGGGCTCCGGATAGCAGTCATCGGCTACAACAACGCCAACATCAAGGCCTGGCTCTCCGAGGACCTCTGGAGCGGCATGCACTTCGTTTCCATCGCCCAGATTATCCAGGCCGATGTGGATGCGGTGCGCGCCAAGGAGCACCCGGATGTAGTGGTGGCCGCCATGCACTCCGCCTGCGGGAAAGGAGACGGTTCTGTCATGGAAGCCGAGGCCCTGGATGCCTTCAACCTGGTGAAAGGCGTGGACTGGATTATCTGCGGCCACGACCACAGGCCCTATGTGGAGACCCGCGACAGCAGCGCCCTGCTCAATTCCGGCAGCCACAGCCGCTTTGTTGCCCACGGAAAAATGCACCTGAAAGTGGAAGGCGGACAGATTGTTAGCAAATCCTTCGAGACCGACCTTATTCCCGTCAAAGCGGAGAAGGCCGATGCCGCCATGCGCGAGCATTTCCGCAAGGATTTTGAGGCGGTGCGCGCCTTCACCCTACAGGAAGTGGGGGTCCTGAACACGGAGCTCTACACCCGCGACGCCTACAAAGGCATGTGCGACTACATGAACCTGATTCACACGCTGAGCCTGGCACAGGCCCCGGCGCAGATTTCCTTCGGCGCTCCCCTCACCTACAACGGCCACGTCAAGGCCGGCACGCTGGTTTTCAATGACCTGTTCACCATCTATCCGTTTGAGAACCAACTCTATGTGGTCACCATGACCGGTGCAGAAATCCAGAAGTACCTGGAGGTTTCCTACAACAAATGGATCAACACCATAGCCAAACCCACGGACCACGTGCTCAAAATCCAGAGCAAGGACGACCCTCGCTACCAGAAACTGGGCTGGTCCTTCGTGGAACGCGCCTACAACTTTGACTCCGCCGCCGGCATCAACTATACGGTGGACGTCACCAAGCCCTTCGGCAGCCGCATCGTCATTGCCTCCATGGCCGATGGTGCCGCATTCGAGCCGGGCCGCACCTACAACGTAGCCATGACCTCCTACCGCGCCAGCGGTGGCGGCAACCTGCTCAAGGAAGCAGGCATCGACAGCGACAAGATTGACGAGCGCATCGTTGCCCGCTATCCGGAAATCCGGAATCTGCTGTACGATTACCTCCTGGAAAACGGATCTATCGACCCGGAGGTCATTGGCAACCCCGCCGTCATTGGAAAGTGGGATTTTGTTCCTGAGAAACTGGCCCACACTGCCCTGGAGCAGGATATGGCGCTACTGTTCAAGTAAGGTTTACTCATGAGGGCGACTAAAAGATTCTTCACTTCGTTCAGAATGACAGCTTCATGTCATTCTGAGGCAGGTGAGCCTGCCGAAGAATCTACCTTTTAATCGGCCCCCTCATTCTTTGCAACAGCGAGCCCGTTGCGACGCCCTTCATGAGTTTGCGCGTACCCTCAAACTGCTTCAGCAGCTTGTTCACCTCGGGAACCGAAGTGCCGGAACCGTCTGCAATGCGCTTGCGGCGGGAGCCGTTGATGGCCTCCGGATGCTCGCGCTCGTATGGAGTCATGGACAGGATGATGGCCTCCGTGCTCTTGAAAGCATCGTCAGGAATATCCACATCCTTGAGGGCCTTGCCTACGCCGGGAATCATGGAGGCCAGGTCTTTCATGTTACCCATCTTCTTCACCTGCTGGATTTGCTGATAGAAGTCCCAAAGGGAGAACTGATCCCTGGCCAGCTTTTTCTTGAGCTCGCGGGCCTGTTTTTCATCGTACTGCTCCTGGGCTTT